>JALVSJ010000060.1:0-18528 GCA_027024445.1 Desulfobacterales bacterium | reverse complement strand
GAGAAGGGATGCTCGATGAGAGTTCTTCACTATCTGCCCCTGACAACAGGGCGAGAAAGTCAGTGGCCTGGAGCTTAGGTGCCTCAAAGGGGAGCAAATGGAAGGGATAAAAAGAAAGGGGAGCAATTCTGGGGTGGGCCTTTGCTTCTGGCCCAAAGCACGCCCCGCTTTGATCACACGCAGCGCAGGGAATAAGGGCTTCTGCTACGTGATTATCAACAAGAGAGGAAAAGGCAGAGATTAGTTCTGCCAGGTCTTTTACAGTCGTGGTATCTTCTGAGACCCGTTCATGGACATAAAATTGTCCCTTGCCGGAGCTGGAACAATTTTCACAATAAAGGTAGCGCTGGGCAGTCGAGGTAAAGGGGGCAAGTCCTGCGGATTTGAGAAGATCATCATCTTCACATTGGACCAATGGCCCTGTGCACTGTGGGCAAACTGGCTCAAAATACAGCTTTTTGAACTTACAGAAGAACAAGGGGGCAAAGGTGTTGAGAGATCCATTCTCGCGATTGAGGGCAGAAAGCCTCACAAGACCCGAGTCGGGCCGGGAGGCGTAAAGATCAAAGGCGCTCTGCCACAGTGACTCTATGTGTGTGTTTGTGAAAGGAGATAGCGAATCGGGGGCAATGTTATAGGAGTTCTTTTGAACAAACAGAAACAGTTCCTGCAACGGTGTGTCGCCATCGGTCAAGAAGCGAGCCTGAATCAGGGTTCCGACGGATGAGGAGTTATCGACAACCGCGAAAGGGTTTGCCAGGCGCTCTAGCTCTTCAGGATCAGTGGATTGCAAAGATATGGCTAGATACGCAGTAGACGGCTGCAGATACGGAACTAAGGAGACATAAGTTTTGTTTCTGCTCACGTACCTTCCTTTCGGCTAGGTCCTAAATCAATATGGTACCTTAAATTGAGTAGCAAGATAATTCCATCAGACCCGGTGATCGTGGGTCGCTTAAAAATTAAGGGGTAGAACAAATGTAATCGGCAAATTGTTAAAAATACTTAATTAACACCCTTTTTGGAACCTGTCAACGCATATTGGTCCGGAAAGCAGGGTATGTTGGTCAATGTGTTGACTATGGCCAAGCACTGTTTACCTTAGTGAATAAAGTCAAGACTAGTGACGAACTTTGGAAAATCGCTTGCACTTGTATTTTCGAAAAAAAATAGGTCTGAGTCGTCTGAGATCACTTGGCTATGGTATACATAATAAAGGGATCTTATGGGAGGTAGTGGCAGGATGTTGAGGATGTTGTCAGTGGGAGCATACCAAGCAAATTGTTATATTTTGGGATGCAACAAGACCTTAGAAGGACTTGTCATTGATCCTGGTGATGAAGTCTTTCGAATTGTTCGGGAAATCTCTCAGCTTGGACTCACGATTAAGTATATATTCTTGACCCATGGGCATTTTGACCACACGGGTGGAGCCAGGGAATTGAAGAGAATCACTGGAGCCCCTGTGTGGATACACTCTCTGGACGAACCTGCCCTTGATTTCCCGGCAGACGGGAATTTTTATGATGGCCAGGTATTCCAGGTTAGCACCTACCAAATCCGGGTTCTCCACACGCCCGGCCACAGCCCTGGAGGCGTTTGCTTTCATGCGCCAGGAGCAGTGTTTACAGGCGATACCCTTTTCGCGGGCTCGGTGGGAAGGACGGATTTGCCGGGGGGAAGCCACTCCCAACTGATTGCTGCGGTACGACAGAAAATATTCCCGCTCGGGGATGATTTACGGGTGTATCCCGGTCATGGCCCTCCCACTACCATTGGCAGGGAGCGGCTCACAAATCCATTTTTTGCATAAAGAAGAGGGGGACTTGCCCGGCAAGGCCCCCTCTTGATGCTGTGCTATCTAATCGAGTACTAGAACACGGGATGTAACTCCACCCTCCTGTTCTTGGCTCTGCCTTCTGCAGTGGCATTGCTGGTAACAGGACGGGTCATACCATAGCCAACAGCCTTGAGCCGGGATGGAGCTATTCCCCTCTGGATCAGGTACTGGCGCACGGCCTCTGCGCGTTTTTGAGAAAGCTTCATGTTGTACCTTGCTGACCCAACATTATCAGTGTGGCCCTGGATTTCCAGGCGCATACCGGGATTGCTCTTCAGTATCCTCACCACGTCATCCAGTAATGGATAATATTGTGGTTTGATATCCCACTTGGCCGTGTCAAAATTCAGCCCTTTCAGTACCCAGCATCCCACTTCATTGACTGGCACGCCTTTTGGTGTGTTCGGACATTTATCCTTGTAATCATACACACCGTCGCCGTCCGAATCAAAGGGGCATCCCCTGTTGTCTACATGGACTCCGATCGGGGTGTCAGGACACTGATCCATATAATCTTGGACACCATCATGATCACTGTCAAACGGGCAGCCCACCTCGTTGACCCTTACGGCCCTTGGTGTATCAGGGCACTTATCCATGTAGTCATATACGCCGTCACCATCGCTGTCCAAGGGACACCCTCTGATATCTACCTTGACGCCTAGTGGAGTGTTCGGGCAAACATCAAGTGAGTCCACAATGCCATCACCATCGCTATCCTTTTCTACCACTTTAGGGACGTGCTTCTCAAAAAAGACGCTCTCTACAAACTTTGCCATGCCATCGCTCGACAGGGCATCGTCAGCATTTATTGAAAAACCGCAACCACCTGCCTTGACTATGGCCCTGAGCAATGCCGCTCCGCTCTTGTCGTCTCCCACCACCACGGTGTAGATGCAAAGGCGATCGCCATAAACTGCCTTCATGGCCTTGGCGGCTGTTATGGGCCCTGGTCCCATATCTTTGCCGTCGCTGATTATGATCACAGCAATCTTGCCTTTTGCGGCAGTAAGGTCGCTCGTGCCTGCTTTGATGCCAAGATCCAGGGGACTACTACCGCTGGCCTTCGTGATCTTGGCAAGGGCCGATCCAAAATCTGACTTGCTGTAATGGGTTATACCGTAAAGCACGGCAGTGCTTTTAAATGAAAAAATCCCCAGTCCGCCGAATACCCGGAGGCCAGCAGTAAGCGGAACCGATGGAAGAGTCGCATTTAACCTATACGCGAATGTAAGAGCCCTGTCCAGTTTACTTTCTCCCATATACTTTTCCCCCATGGAACTGGAGGCATCAAATATTACAAAAAAACTATCTACTTTCTGTGCCAGGGTCCCGGATTTCACTTTTGCGTCCAGATTTGGCGGAGTAAAAGACCCGGGCCCGTTGACCATTGCCTGTTGTCCGGCGCAGCCCGCAATCAAAATTGCCAACCCAACAATAATCCAGAACCGTGAAATTGCCCTACTCATACGTCTCGCTCCTTTCTCTTTACATTTGTTGCCAAAAGATCCTCTGCCCCAAAACGGCCCAAGGATTGCCCCTGCCGCATGTCCCTGTTTGCTCCAATGTGCGGGGGAATGGTATTAATTGTATGCAAAGAACCCCTACTTCTGGAGATTCTAAAGATTTGCCCCCCCATTCCAATTCACCTGTGTCATAAGGGGAAAACGACAGTTCCGGTCTGTATTCCTTGCCTCAAGAAAGGGTCAACTTGGTTGGCAGCTTCCTTATAGCCGGTAACGCAAAAATATAATACTCATGGAAAAAAAGACAAGGCATTTTTAGCTTGATTAGAGAATTTGACTCAAAAATAGTTTTGTCCTTTCATGGGTAGGATTAGTGAAAAAGTGCTCCGCGGTGCCCTCTTCCACTATCTGGCCCCCATCCATAAAGATGACCCGATCCGATACCTCCCTAGCAAATCCCATTTCATGGGTAACTACGACCATGGTCATACCTTCCCTTGCCAGGGTCTTCATTACGTCCAGAACCTCCCCTATCATTTCGGGGTCAAGGGCAGAGGTGGCTTCATCGAACAGCATAATCTTGGGTTGCATAGCGAGGGCCCTGGCAATGGCAACTCTTTGCTGTTGACCCCCAGAGAGTTGTGATGGGTATGCATTTTCTTTTTCAAGTATGCCCACTTTATTGAGAAGTTTCCTTGCTATCTCGGTGGCCTCTTTTTTGGACCTTTTTCTGACTACAATCTGGGCGAGTGTTACGTTTTCTAAGACTGTTTTATGAGGGAAGAGGTTAAAAAGTTGGAAGACCATTCCAACTTCTTCCCGAATCTTGTTTATATTCACATTCTTGTCATAGATATTCACTCCATCAATGATGATCTCCCCAGAGTCAATGTCTTCAAGCCTATTGAGGCATCTTAAAAAGGTGCTTTTCCCTGAGCCGCTGGGGCCAATGACAACGACAACCTCTCCCTTTTTTATATGGGTAGAAAAGTTGACGAGGGCTTTGACCTCTTTGCGGTTCGGCAATCGAAAAGTTTTGCAAACATTCGTCACTCTAATCACTGATGGCCAGTCTCCTTTCAATGTACTGTGTGGCCATGGACAAGGTAAAGGTCATTACAAGATAAAGGAATGCAACAGTAAAGTAAATCTCAAATGCGTAGTAAGTTCTTGCCACGGCCTGTTGCCCCTGAAACATGAGATCGGCCAGGGCAATTACTGACACGAGGGAGGAATCCTTGATCAGGGATATAAACTGTCCGGCAAGCGGAGGTATTATTCTTTTGAAAGCCTGAGGAAGTATTATATAGCGCATCGCTTGAGCATAGGTCATACCCAAAGATCGAGCTGCTTCCATTTGCCCTTTGTGAATGGATTGGATTCCAGCCCGGACAATTTCGCCCACATAAGCGCCTTCAAATATGGCAAGGGCTGCTGTTCCAGCAGCAAATGCAGAAAGTCTCAAAAGGGAACCAAGGAAAAAATAGATAATATAGATCTGAACCAATAAGGGCGTATTACGTATGAGTTCGACGAAGGCCATGGATATGAATTTTGTCACCGGTTCATTGGAGAGCCTGGCTATGCCCACTATAGTACCGAGTATGATAGCAAAGATTATAGCTACTATGGAGATCTTTACAGTGAGTACAAAGCCTATCATCAAGACTCCAAGGTGGAGATGGGGCTGGGTTTCATGAGGGCCTTTTACGCCGTAATAGAAAAGCATCTCGGGAATCTTTTCCCAGTGCCAGATGTAAGTGATCCCCTTGCTCACGAAGAAATAGTAAGCTGCCGCAAGAATAGCCCCCAGTATTCCCAATGTTATGAATGAGCGTTTGGTAAAGACCAAAACAGACCTCCTTGTGTTAAAGGGGAGCTGGATGCTCCCCTTTTCTTTTAACTTACTGTTCCCTGGCCACCTTTTCTATATAGTCCACCATCCATTTTTGTTTCAGCTTTTCCCACCGGCCATCGCCTCTAACCTGGCGGAGAAAGTTGTTTAGGAAATTCAGGAAGTCAGGGTCGCCTTTTCTGATGGCCCAGCCCAAGGGCTCATAGGTGAGGGGTTCAAAGATGCCGAAACATGTTTTCTTGTACTTGGCGGCAAATACCCGGACCTGGGGTTCGTCATAGATGAACGCATCAGCGAGGCCGTTTGCCACTTGCAGAGCACCTTCTGCCTCAGTCTTGAATAGCCTGAGGGTGGCCTTGGGCATAAGTCTCTCAGCGGTGAATTGCCCGGTTACTCCCAGCTTACTGGTTATGATAACCCCTTTTTTATTTAGGTCTTTGTAACTTTTGATCTTTCCTTTGTTTTTCTTGTTTACTAATAGACACTGGCCAATGAAGTAATATGGATCGCAAAAATTAACTTTCAAATTGCGGCTTTGAAGGATTGTCATTCCTGACATGATGATGTCAAACTTGTGGGTCATGAGGGCGGGGATAATGCCCTCCCAAGCTGTGTTTATGATCCTGACCTTTTTCTCTCCACCCTTGCCGAAGATGGCTTTACCCAATTCATAGGCCATATCTACGTCAAAACCCACAATGTTGCCCTTTTCGTCTTGCATCTCAAAAGGTTGGTATCCTGCCTCCAGCCCAACCCGAAGCTCCCCCCGTTTCAGGATCTCTTCGAGTGTGGATGCCTTTGCAATATCTTCTGTGCTAAGGGCAGCGGCTTGACTAGCGCCAAGGGCCACGAACAAGGCCAGAACCAGGCCCAATACAAATAACTTTTTCATATCGATTCTCCTCCTTCTGATAAAAGATAGTGTTAAAATGTGAGCAAGGCTATGCCAAGAACCGTTTATGAACTAGATCCCTCAATCACCCCCTTCCCAATGGTATTTGATTTTAGTGCAGACTCAGAGGAAATACTGAAATTGCTCGGTCACCATTGGTTGCGTGACCAACCAGAAAGCTCGCAGGTGCAGACTTTACTAACTATAGTGCCCACTAGTCAATAAAGTTATAGACTTAGGTTCCTTTGGATGGGCCTGGTCAGACAGGTGGGGCCGCCTCCTCCCTTCAGGCTTATTTCTTCCCCTCTGTATTCGTAAATTTCAACTCCTTGGGCCTCAAGTCGCTTTCTCGTCTGAGGGTTTCCTGCAAGCATCAGACACTTTCTCGGCCCAATGGCCAGGACATTGCAGCCCATAGTGGCAAATTCCTTCGTGGGAACCTCGATAAGTTCAATGGAAAGGGAAAGGAGCTTTTCACGAAAGCTTATGGGCATCAAGGGGGAATAGACAAGGGCCAGATCCTTGTCAATGGGGCTTATGATTGACATCAAATGGAACACATCCTGAGGGCCCTGCCAGTGGGGCAGGTCCACAACTACAAATTCGTCAACGCAACTGCCCAGGATAGCCTTTAGTTGCCCGATGCCCGCTTCATTTGTCCTATAACTTCTTGCCACAGCTATGGTTCGTTGGTTTAGCCAAACCACATCTCCCCCTTCTAGTGTTCCTGGATCTTCGATACACCCTGCTATGGGTATGTTCATGGACCCCAAAAACGCTTCCTGGGCCTTGGGTTCAAAGCGGCGTTGAGGTTTTCCCATATTGCAGAGGATTACCCCCTTAGAGCACACTACCGAGGCATCTCGGACATAGATGGAGTCAAGGGTGGTGTTTCTCTCTTTTGGCAGGAAATGGATAACTGATACATGACCTGAGAGCAGTTCCACGAATCTAACGTATTCACGGAGGGCTTTATTGAAATCAGGGGGTGAGCTAAAGCCCAGTTCTTTCCACTGTCCTGCTATAACCTCCTGGTTCACAAAGGCATCCCTTGGATGTTTGAGCAGTAGAGTATTGATCGGATCAACGTCTGATTGGAGTATCCGCATATCTTCCTCTGGCAGGGTCTATGTCTTCTTGTGAGCTACAGGGGTACAGCAAGCCCATCGTACGGGACCCTCACCAGGTAAGGGAGCCCCCTGTCAGACATGATCTTTGAAACCACTTTTTGCCACTGGGAATGATTCAATGGGACAGGGTAAGGCTCAGATGCACCTGGTGGGCGCATGGGGTCCCTGGGGTCATATTTTTTTAACATATTGTTTGCAGGATCATTGGGCACCTTATCAGCATCACCCATGTGTACGATAAAGGTCTCATTTCTTGGTGAGAACTTCTCTATGAATCCTATTGCATTTTGAAAGCTCATATGATGGGGTCTGTTCTGCAAGGGCTCGTTGAGCCAGAAGCTTTGTATCACCAGATAGTCAGGGTTTCGTAGATCTGAGTGGATCTCAGGTATGCCCATGAAGTCAGATGTGTAGACAAGACTGAAGGGCTTTGGCCCCCGCCAGTTTATGAGGTAACCCACCGAACCTCTGGCAAAGTCTCCGTGGTCCGTGTCAAAGGGCAAGATCCGGTAAGGGCCGCAGGTAAACCAGCATCCCGGGCAGACAGGGTGAACCTTGATCACGCCCATAGTTTCAAGGTACCCGAAACGCTGCTTGATGATCCTCCAGGTCTGATCTGTCATGTATGTGGGTATTGCTTGGAAGGCATCTCTGGGCATAATTCTCTTGAAGACAAAAAGTTCATCCAGTCCTATATAGTGGTCCCCGTGTTCGTGGGTAACTAAAACGGCATCTATCCTTTGTGTACGAGATTCTTCCAATTGGGTAAGTATGTCAGGCCCGCAGTCTATGAGGAGGCTAAATTCACCCCTTAGAAGTAATGCAGTTCGCCTTCTGCGCTCACCTTTGGCTCTCATATCCCTGCATATAGCACAAGGACAGTTTAGCTCCGGCAGGCCCCATGCAGCCCCAGTACCGAGAAAAACTAATTCTTCTTGTTTGCTTGTGCCCATATCTTCAGCTAGGTTTCAATCTTCAATTTCAAGAAAAGGTCTCCTCTAGAACCTGGTTGGGTTTGCCTTCCCATGCCTGCCAACCTTAGCACAGTGCCATCACGTACTCCTGGAGGAACATGGACCCGGAATAGGCGCTTGTGAAAACCCCATGGAATATTTACGAGCTTTCTGGTTCCGAATTTGGCCTCCGTGGGAGTGACCGTAATAACGCCGTATAGGTTTGGATCGTTGGGTCGTGAAGTGGTTCTGATGACCTGCAGCCGCGGGGTCTTTTGTTTAGCAGCCTTTTCCTTAAGCTTCTCTGTAAGCCCAAGCTCAGGGGTCTTCAAAAACAGTTTCAACAATGCAATTCCAAGTAGGAAGCCTCCGATATGAGCCCACCAGGCTATTCCTCCCCCATGAGCAGGGGTGCCTGCGGCGCTGATAAACTGAAGAATGAACCAGATTCCCAAAAAATAGTAAGCAGGGATTTCCACAAACAAGGGGAAAAAAAATATGGGGATGAAAGTGAGGACCTTTGACCTCGGATACAGGACAAAGTATGCTCCCATTACGCCTGCGATTGCGCCGCTGGCACCTATAGTGGGGACCTGGGAATGCCAGTTGATCAGTAAATGGCTAAGCCCTGAGCCGATCCCGCACAGGATGTAAAAAATAAAGTAGCGGATGGGCCCGAGTCGGTCCTCCACGTTGTCTCCGAAAATATAGAGAGACCACATATTTCCGAACAGATGCCAAAAGCTGCCGTGGAGAAACATGAACGAAAAGAAGGGAAGTATCTGTTGTGAAGTAGAGAAATAGGCGCTTATGTGAGGAACAGAGTAGCGTACTGGTACCAGCCCGTACATAAATAGAAAACGCCGAAGATTTGCGCCCTGCGCCATTTCAAAGAAAAACACCAGCACATTAACAACGATTATAGCCGTATTTACGACGGGATAGGTCTTTGATTGAATAGTATCACGAATGGGAAACATGATCTCGGCTTATCCTCTCAAAGTGCTCAGGGACATAAATATGCCTTTTATAACACGAGGGGTTACAAATGCAAGAAAAGGTAAATAAACCCATAGCTGAAGGGGCTGAGGGATATCAAAAAAGGGGACTAAGTAATTTTCTGGACAAATCGTGGAGGGGCCTTGTCTTTGGAATGATACCCCCTAATGGCCTTTTGTCCTTTCTTCAGCTTGACTAGTTCTTGCCGCAGAGTGTCCCTTTTGCCTGCTATCATTTTCTCCATTTTGGTATAGGTCTCTTCAATTAGCCCTTGGAGCTCGGAAATTTCGGCCTTTGCTTTCTGCACGGCTGAATCTGTGACATCTGTTGCTCTAGTAAGCAAAAACCTTTTATTGAGGGTGGACACCTGCTGTTGGATACCCTGGATCCTGGAAGACAGGGAAAAAAATTCAGCTAGGCGGTCCTCAGACAGCAAATCTAGCTGGTCGCATGCCATGGAATAAAGCTTCTTATACGCCTCCACAATCATATTGACACCATCTGTAGTCTTCATAATTTCCCTCCTGGTGTAGGGGTAAGAGCAAAGAGTGTGCCAGCATGGAATCGCAGCAACTCCTCAGTTTCCGGCTGGCCTACGAGTCGGTCTGTCCAATATGCGTCAAAAAAATGACTTCACATTATGGCTCGGCGGGTATTTAGTGAAGCCTGGATTATACTGAAAAAACCTGTAAGGTGCATGGGTTAGCTCGACCAGACCGAGTGAATCCAAGGTCCACGTCCCGTGGCATGGGTTATGCTTGTACTGTAGTGAAAAAGCGAAAACTCGCAATCTCTCACCCGGGGAGGAGTCATCATGGACGTGATCAAGAAGATAGGACCCGTGTTGTTAGTGTGTGCCCTTGCGGTGTGCCTGATTTATGCCAATACCGTGGTAGCAGGAAAAGGTGTCACGTACGGACTCCCCCAAGGAGTCTATATTGACCTCACAAAGGAATTCTATGAAGCGCTCAAGGCCGAAGGGAATACAGGCACGAAGACTTATGCTAACGATATGTCACAGGAGTATCTTCGGCAGATAGCCGTCTCTGCAAAGTTCATGGTGGAGAGCAATCTTCGCATTCTTCGGAATCAGGAGAAAATCATTCGATTACTTGAATCTATCGTTAAGGCTCAAGACAAAAACGCCAAATGATAATGATAAGGTGGCTCAGGGCAATAGCTTTCTTGCTTGTGGGAAGTGTCTCTGCTGTGGCTCTTGCGTCTATTGAAGGCCCCAGCAACACTCTCAGGGACATTTGGCTCCAGAGCTTCGAAGAAAGGGCCACTCTGGTTCTGAAACTAGATAGACGTGCTTCATGGAAACTGGGTCCTATTTCAAACCGTCGCATGAAGCTTATTCTGGGAAGCGTAAAACCAGCCGATAGGGTTGAAGCACGTATCGTGGAAGACAACAGCGGAGCGCTTTCAGCCTCTATGCAGAAAGGAGAGGAGTTCCTCACAGATCTTAATTTCGGTAAGGTTTTGCGCCGAGTGGACTACAGCTTTGACCCTCAAAAACACCAAACGGTCTTGTGCCTTTTCTGGCCGAAGCCTGAGCAAAAAGTTACAAAATTTACAGACAAGCCAGTGCTCATAAAAAAGACGCGCTATGGGAAACGCAGGGGTTTTGATAGATTGGTGGTGGAGTTGAGCGGAAAACCCACTTGGTGGGTTGAATGGAAAGACTCAAGGCATTTGGCCATTAGGATCAATAAATGTAAGCAAACCAAGAGATGGGATCTCCACAGCGGCAGGTACATAGAAAAAGCCAGCATTTTGGCATCAGGGTCTTATGCCGTCGTGAGTATTGAGACAAAACAGCAGTTGAACAATTTCAGGGTCTTTTGGTTGGAAGTGGGCAACAGGCTAGTGCTAGATGTGATGTCTCCGAATGCACCTTTGCTGGCTATGGCTGAAAACCTTCCCCAGGATTTTGGCAAGCCTCTACCGTATAACAGATCAGTGATAAGAAAGATGGAAGGCGGTAGCGCGAGGGTGTTCAAAGCTTTTGAGATTAACGTGGTTCAGGAAAGCAAATCAGAGCCTGCCCCCAAGGTTATCAAGAAGATCTCCAAACCCGTCTCTACCGGGCCGTCACCCTCCCGCCCTACTGTTCCAAGACCCCAAATTAAGATGAATAAATCCGAGGCGCTGGAATATGGCCGCATCTTGGGGGCGTTAAACTTTAGAGAATATGAAAAGGGCGTCAGGCTTATAGATAGATTCTTAAAAAAATTCCCCGGTTCTCCGCTGAGAGAAAAGCTCCTGTTTATGAAAGGCCAGTTCTACCTTAAGGAAATCGCCCTGGGTAATTCGACTAAACTGTATGCCACGATCAGCTCTTTTAAAAAATTCATCCAGGAATTCCCCCACTCTCCAATGGTCGCAAAGGCATATCTAAACATGGCCAAAGCCAGCCGACTTGGTGGTGACTATTATGGTGCCATGGGATATTTAAACGTCTTATTTGAGCGAGACATAGACAAAGCTATGTTGCCAGCTGCCTATCTCGAAAGGGCTACCGTATATGAGAGTCTCCAGCTGACAGACAAGGCATTTCAAGATTTCAATACCATTGTGAGACGATTCCCTGGCTCAGCCGAATCAAAGATGGCTTGCCTTGGAATCGCTCGGTATCTTCATAACAAGGGCCTGTATGACGAAGCCGAGAAATGGTTCCACGAGATTGAAACCAAATACCCGGATTTCCCTTCCCAGAATCCTGCCTTTTTTGCCCTACGTGGGAAAAATGACCTCTACCTCAAACGATTTGCAAGAGCCAGGAAATTGTTCTTAGAGGCCATCAACCTGGGCGATAATACCGAGCCAATTGAGACCGTGCTAACAAGGGTGGCTGATACATATCTGTTTCAAGGGAAAAAGGAAGCAGCCAAGAAGCTATATACCTTTGTTGTTACCCATTTCCCGGATAGCGAGACTGTCTCTGTGGCGCAGTTGCGTTTGGCTGATCTCACGTCGGGCATTGACAAATTTAAGAAACTGCATGAGCGGTATGGAGATGCCCCGCTGGGTGAATTGGCCCTTCTAAAGTTGGCAAATGTCTATTTCAGAAACAAGGCATATGAAAAAGCAATGGAAGCTCTTAAAGAGATGGTGGTGAAGCCTGCGAAAGACGATGCAGGTAAGGCTGCGAAGACTCTTTTCCTGCAAGCCATGGAGGAGGCAATAAAGCAAGCCTACCAAGAAGGGCGTTACCAGGATTGTATAGGACTTTACGAGAAAAATAAGGCGTTAGTCAGAAGCGAGTTGAGTACCAGCGCGAGGCTTTACCTGGCGGAGGCGCTTTTTGAGACGGGAGGGACGAAAGATGCCCTGAAAATACTCGGGCCCTTTGATCCCACTGCCCTAAGTGCTGAGATTCGCCCTCGTTATGTGATGGTATACGCGGAGGCCCTGAAGGCAGCAGGCCAAGTACTAAAGGCTGTCAAGATTTTAGAAAAAGAAAGACGCAAATTAAAAGATGAAAGATGGAGGGCAAAGTATTCTCTTTTTCTAGGGAAATGTTATCAAGAAATGGGCGAGCTTTCAAATGCCCTGAGTGAATATAGGAGATCTGTTGACTGCGGCAAGGGCCTTGACAGACGAGAACAACTTTCCGCCTGGCTGGAGATAGGTAAGATTCAGAATGTGATGGGAAAAGTTTTAGAGGCCAGAGATGCCCTGAACAGGTGCTTGAAATTGGCGGCCAATACGAGGCAATACAGGGGAATCCGCCTTTCTGCTCTCTTGGAACTGGCAAAGAGTTACACAGTACAAGGTAGCCCCTCGGGAGCGGCAAAGATACTGGAGAGTATCCTCGAGCAAGGCTACGGGCCCGGGGGAGAATATTATTGGGAAGTCAAATTTCGTCTGGCTCGGTGTTACGAGCAGATGGGAGCGGTAGATAGGGCCAAGGCGCTATACAAGGAAATAAGTGATGAAGGCCCTTCAATATTACAGGCTAGGGCACAGATACGCCTGGGCAGTATCGTACTGAATGATCGGCTGAGAGCACTTCCCCATTGGTCTGAGCTGGCTAGCAGGTAGGTAGGCATTATGGAGCGACAAAAAATCCTATGGACAGCCTCTTCAGTTTCGCTACCCACCTCACTGGTTGAGGTACTCAAGGATAAAGGCTGCGATATCGTCGTAGCAAACGGCCATGGAGAGAGACCGGAAAAACAGATGGAGAGAATTATACCAAAGGTATGGGTAACTGAGGTAACCGGCAATCATGCCGGGTTTGCCCGGCTGGTTCAAGATATAACCTCGCGGTTTCCCGACATCTCGGTCCTTGCTCTAAGTTCGACCCCCACAGTGGAAGAAGCAGTCAACATAATCAAGTCGGGTGCATCAGAATACATGGCCTTGGGTGCCGATCCCGAAAGAATGATGGCAGCCATTGAAAAGTGCCTGCAATGTTTTAGGCGAAAAAGAGACGCAACTGCTCAAAGAACAAATGCTTATCCTGCTCCTCGAGAAATTGTTGCAAAAGACCCGGCGATGAAAGAATTACTTGAACTGGCAACCAAGGCTGCTGCCAGAGAGGCCACGGTATTAATCGAGGGAGAAAGCGGGGTGGGTAAGGAAGTATTGGCGAGATATATCCATTGGAGCAGCCCAAGAAAAGAAAGGCCATTTATAGCAATTAATTGTGCAGCCTTGCCGGAAAATCTCTTGGAAAGTGAATTGTTCGGCCACGAGAAGGGAGCTTTCACAGGAGCTGTTGGCCGTAAACAGGGAAAATTTGAACTGGCAAATCATGGGACCTTGCTCTTGGATGAAATAAGCGAAATGGCCCCATCCATTCAGGCTAAGTTGCTTAGGGCCTTGCAGGAAAAGCAAATAGACAGGGTAGGAGGGCGCTATCCAATTCCGGTAGACGCCCGTGTTATAGCCACTACTAACCGGGAGCTGGAAAGAGAAGTCAAAGAGGGCAACTTTCGTCTGGACCTGTATTACAGGCTTAATGTAGTACCTCTTCGCATCCCTCCATTGAGAGAAAGAAAGGCTGACATTATAGCTTTGGCCGAGCTTTTTCTCGCAAGGGAGGCAGCAGAATATGGGACAAAGAAAAAGACCCTCGACAAGAAGGCAATGTCTATCCTTGAACAATACCACTGGCCCGGCAACGTAAGGGAGCTGCAGAACCTGATGGAAAGAGTGTGCATCTTTGTTGACTCCGAAGTAGTGAGGCATGGAGATATTGAGAGGCTCCTACGCATGACCACGGTCTCAGACGGGAAGGTCTTGACAGATGCCAACGTGATGACTCTAAAAGAAATGGAGAAAAAAATGATCATGACTGCACTGAGGGACAATAACGGCAACCGGACGCATGCCGCGAAGCTCCTGGGAATCAGCGTGAGGACCTTGAGAAACAAACTAAAAGAGTACAAAGAGGAAGCCAATACTCAAAGCCTATAACTGTACACACCTGCCCTGCCTTTTAGTAGGAAACCGATGTAAGACACTTGCGAAATAGAGGATGGCTTGATTGGTACCTCTTTTGCATAATCAAAGGAAGAGCAAGGAGGATTTAAATGGGGCCAATTCATAAAATAGGTGTAGGACTGATGGACAAGACCGGGAAACTCTTGGCGCACGCGCTGGATTATCGTGCTAAGCGGCACGGCGTGATTGCCGGGAATCTAGCCAATATAGATACCCCGGGTTACAAACCAAAGGATGTAGAGTTTGACGATGCTCTCAAGCAGGCAATGAGAGAGCCTAAACTTAAACTCACGATTACCCAGCCCGAACACATGCCTGCCAGATCCTCTATTCCTCCTATCAGCAAGGGGCAGTTCCCGTTACACGAAATTGACAGCGGGGTGCAAAGTGACTCCCAAGTGGATCTGGACAGGGAAATGACCAAGATGGCCAAGAATAATCTGCTCTACGAGGCTACGGTCAGGATGCTGTCAAAGAAATTCGATGAACTTAAAGCCGTTATAGAAGAAGGAGGGAAATAGGCAAAATGGATTTGATGAAGGCAATGGATATCGCGGCCAGTGGCATGTCTGCCGAAAGGGCAAGGCTGAATGTTATCTCCATGAATCTAGCCAATGCAAATACCACTAGAACAGCTTCCGGCGGGCCTTACAGGAGAAAGACCGTAATTTTTGAAACCTCGCCAGTGACAAGATCCTTCGAGGATGAGCTCAAAGTTTCAATGGAAAATAATGAAGTATATGGTGTGAAAGTCAATGGTATCACACCTGTAAAAGGACCATTCAAGCGCGTTTACGATCCATCTCATCCGGACGCGGACAAGGACGGGTATGTATACCTCCCTAATGTCAATCTGGTACAGGAGATGGTGGAAATGCTCAATGCAAATCGGGGCTATGAGGCGAATGCAGCTGCCATTAAGACTGCAAAAGAAATGGCCCTTAGGGCGCTTGATCTAGCCCGTTAAAGAAGGAGAAAAAATGATACGTAAGATTGAACCCTTTTCACAAGGAACACTCCCTGCCAAAGTGCAAAAGGCCCCCTCCGGCGATGATAGGAGTTTTGCGGACACCCTAAAACGTTTCATTGCAGAGGTGGACGGGCAGCTTAAGGAGGCTGATAGTATGATGAGGGACTTTGCAGTGGGAAAAAGAGCAGATCTTCACAACGTTATGATTCAGACGCAAAAGGCAGACCTATCCCTCAGGCTTTTGTTGAAGATCAGAAACAAGCTGGTAGAGGCCTACCAGGAGATTATGAGGATGCAAGTGTAAGAATGGAGCAGGGTGCAAGGCATAGGTACAGGGTGCCAGATGCAAGGTACGAGAGAATAGGGAATGAAAAACAAAGAGCTAAGAATAGTAGGTGATTAGATTAGAGAGGGCAAAGTATGGCTGAGGGAGAGACAAGAGCTTCAATGCCTTTGCTGGAGGTTTTCAGAAATATTCCCCTTGCAAAGAAAATAAGTTTTGCAATCACCGCATGCCTCTTGATCGGGGGCTTTGTGGCCCTGATGTCATGGACTAATAGACCTGATTACCAGATACTGTTTACAAATCTGGAGACCTCAGATGCTGGTCAGATTGCGGACAAGCTCCGTGAGAAACGAATCCCATTCAAACTGGAAGACGGGGGGCGAACAATCTTGGTCCCAGATGATAAGGTCTATGACCTGCGACTCGAGCTTGCCACCCAGGGTCTTCCCAGGGGCGGAAACGTGGGCTTTGAGACCTTCGACAAAATGCCCTTCGGCACAACGGAATTTGTGCAGAGATTAAAGTATCAGCAAGCACTTCAAGGTGAGCTTGCCCGCACAATTATGGATTTTGACTCAGTTGCCCAGGCAAGGGTCCACATCGTCCAGCCTGACGATTCATTATTCGTAGAACCGGAGAAACAGGCTCGGGCTTCAGTAGTTCTAAAGCTATACCAAGGAAGGTCGCTGGATAGAAAACAGCTCCAAGGGATCGTTAATCTAGTGGCATGTGCCGTAAGAAACCTAAAGCCGGAAAATGTAACAGTGGTCGACGTGGACCGCGGCCTCCTCATAGGCCCGCATGAGGACAGTGTCGCGGGTGCCATGACCCAAGATCAGTTTGAATATAAAAGAGTACTGGAAAAACAACTGGAGAAAAGGATCGTAAGTATGCTGGAGCCGGTTGTTGGACACAACAAGGTTGTAGCAAAGGTATCGGCGGACGTGGACTTCAAGCAGGTGAGGATATCAGAGGAAACATATGATCCGGATAGTGCTGTTATCCGAAGCGAGCAAAGACAGAAAGAAAAAGCTATCGGTGGGAAAACTTTGCCCAGTGGCTCCCCTGACCTTAAATATCAAGTTTATCAGACCACAGGACAAAACAGCTCTACGACTAAGCAAGTAGAAAAAGAAAATTCAGTAATAAACTACGAGATAAACAAGGTTAATAAGCAGATTGTGAGTGCCTCAGGTGAGATAAAAAGACTGACAGCTGCTGTGATAATAGATGGCCCTTACAAGGTAGAGAAAGACGAAAAAGGCAATGAAGTGCGTAAGTTTGTTCCCAGAAGCCGCAAGGAGATGAAAGGGTTTGAACAAATTGTGAAGAGGGCGATTGGCTTCAATGAGTCACGGGGCGACCAGGTCAGCATATCCAATGTGCCCTTTGCAATACAGGAAGAGCAAGGAATTCAGGAGGCCAAGAAATCCCCTTGGATAGCGTATCTGAAAAAAGGGACTAAACCTCTGTTTAATGTAATTCTCATTGCCCTGTTCTTCTTCTTTGTTATCAAGCCATTCAAGAAATGGCTAAACCAGGCTCAGGAATATGTAGGACCAGCGGCTCTGCCTCCGGGAAAGGAGGTGCCCCAGCTTTCTGCGGGTGAAGGAGGTGCGGGAGCAGGTACCATTAGAAAGGAAGAAATACTTGAGATAAGCAGGACTGAACCAGAGAAGATTGCGGAAGTCATCAGAAGTTGGGTGAGAGAGGGAAGCTAACTTGGAAAGAACCGAGGAGTTAACTGGAACAAGAAAGGCGGCCATCTTTCTAATGGTCATGGGTGAGGAGTTTACTGCCAACGTATTCAAACACTTGAGCGAGGATGAGATTAAGGCAATCGGCCAGCAAATGACCAGACTTGAGCAGGTGGAGCCCGGGGTCATCTCCTCTGTGATGAATGAGTTCCTGGGCACGTTCAAGGGCGGCGCCCTTTTGGGGGGATCAGGAGACAAGTTTTTTGCTCGGACAGTGTCCAGAGCATTAAACCCGAAAAAAGCGAGTTCGCTGATGGAGGAGTTGAGTTCAACAAAAAAGCGAGGTTATTTTGAAAAACTGAAATCACTGGCCCCGGAAATGATTGTTAACTTTATTGCGAACGAACATCCTCAGACCATTGCGTTGATCTTATCAAATCTAGATCACCATCATGCCGCAGAGGTGATAAAACTGTTGCCAGAAAATGTTCAAAGCGAAGTGGTTGTAAGGATAGCTAAATTAGACACGGTGCCTGATGAAATAATTGATGAGATACAAAGTGTTCTTGAGAGCGAGGTTTCCAGTATCGGCCAGTCAGGACCCCAGAAGATGGGTGGAATTGAGGTCGCTGCCGAGATACTCAATCAAATAGATAGAAAGACTGAGAAGGCTATTTTGGAGAAGATAGAAGAGGAAGAGGAGGAACTGGCAGACAATATAAGGCAGTCAATGTTCATATTTGAAGACCTCGTAACTCTTGATGACCGCTCCATTCGAGCACTGCTTAAAGAAATAAGCAACGACGAATTGATACTTGCCCTAAAGACAGCATCTGACACCTTAAAAGAGAAGATTTTTAGCAACTTGAGTCAGAGGGCTGCAGAGATGCTCAAAGAGGATATGGAAGTAATGGGCCCGGTGAGGGTAAAAGAGGTGGAACAGGCACAGAGAAGTATCATTAAGACAGCAAGAAGACTGGAAGAGG
>JALVSJ010000059.1 GCA_027024445.1 Desulfobacterales bacterium | reverse complement strand
GCAATGATCACTCCGCTCGTTCCTGTTTCAATCCACGCCCCCGCGCGGGGGGCGACTGTTATCTCTCAACTATAGAAAGGCCCTGCGTCCAGCCCAAAATTTTTGCGAGCCTTTCGATGTCTTTGTCTGTAAAAAATAATGGCCTTGCAACCCATCACGATTTTTTAACATTTATTCCATCTGTTACATTAGTTGCGAACCGCCTTTAGTAAAAGAAAGGTTTTTGCTTTTAAATGTAGCTGGTTAGATCAACAGCTTACTTGCCGACTCTTATTTCGCATCTCCTCAGACAATCAGAGGTTCTTCCGGATCGATCGCTGGTTTGGCCCCCACGTGTTCCACTCGCCGTCGCCAGTTTGCGCCGAGGAAGTAGAAACGAAGGCTATCCACCTCTGGATCAATGATCTTGATCAACTGCTTGCGAAGCATGGTCCACTGGGCCGGGTCCACAAGGCACTCGAAAACGGACAACTGGACACGCTGTCCGTGATTTTGGCACGTCTTGGCCACTTGTCGCAATCGCCGTCTTCCCGCCCTATCCATGGTCGATACATCATAACTTACCAGCACCATCATCTGCCATTACCTCCAAACAAACGGGGGATAAGCATCCAGGTCCCCTCTCAAGTACCTGGCAAGCAGCAATGCCTGGGTATGAAAAAGCAGACCTACCGGCATCTTTTCACCAAGAAACGGATGGATCATTTGATCCTGCTTTCGTTTCTGGTAGGCGACCAGCACGGCTTTCCTGGTTTGCTCGTCCATGGTCCACGCTCCTGTCTCGCTTGCCGAGAAGCCTTCGGGCCTGATCTGCCCCAGATTTATGAGCGACAATGTCAAGCGGTCCGCCAGAAACGCACGAAATTCTTCCATGAGATCAAGGGCGAGGCTCGGCCGTCCCGGTCGATCCCGGTGGAGGAATCCAACGGCAGGGTCAAGCCCAACGCTCTCAAGGGCACCCCTGATATCATGCATCAGGATGGTGTAGATGTATGACAATAGGCAATTGACCCTGTCGAGGGGAGGGCGGCGGGTACGGGACGAAAAGGCAAAATCTTCCTTTTTCGTGGTTACCAGGTGACCAAAGACACGAAAGTAATGCTGGGCGGCCTCACCCTCGTAGCCCCTTACTCGGTTGAGCGGCAGGGGATGTTTCAAGCTTTCAAGGATTCCAGCAAGGCGTTCGGCGGCATCTTTGACCAATTCTGCCATGGGATTCTCTCCGTGATCCCGGACAAAACGCCTTAGAACGGTGCGGCAATTGGCCACCTTGCCGATCACCATCCAGGACGCGAGCTCTGCCGACCTTTCGGGATCGTCTGCCCAGCGGTACTGCTCCCGGCGCAAGAGGACATTGCCGCTCACCGGACCCAACACCCTGGCGAGAAAGCGGCCGTTTTCAGTCAAAAAGCTTATGGATACACCTTTTTCAGCACAGAACCCCAGTAAAAAAGGACTACATATCACATTCCCAAAGCAAACAATCCCACCCAGGGTATGGATGGGAACCCGTAGGCGAACCTGCCCGTCCACTTTTACCGCGACGGTTTCCCCTTCCTTGGCAAGGTAGGTCCCCTGCGTGGTTACGAACAGGGTGTTGAGGTGACGTTTCATCTTTCAACCTACGTGGATTTACCACCTTGTCGGTTATAGTCACTCTTGTGCCATGATCCTTTCCAGGTAACGCCGGGCCGATCCCGGGCTGGATATTTTGGAGGGCATACAAATCCTTTGAAGAGAGCACCGGCGACACCTTGGTGCAGGATCCGGCGGCGGGGTGATGCCCTGGGCAACCATCTCGTGCAGGCGCATCGCTGCTTTCGCGGTTTTCCGCCGCAGGACCTCATCAAAGGCGACTTCCTGCCTCCTCCTTGTTTTTCCATAAAACAGGGCCCCTACCGGGACCCTCATGCCAAGCATCTCTTCAAGGCATATGGCCTGGGCACAAAGCTGTACCCGGTCGCAATCGTCTTTTTTGGGCCGACCACGCTTGTACTCCACGGGAAAGGGCCGCCAGTCCTTCCCATCCTTGTGAAATTCCACGACGTCCGCCTGGCCGGCCAGGCCCAGGCGAAGAGAGCGCAGGGCGAGTCCGTATTCAACCTTGATCTTCCCCCTGGCTGTACAATCCGGCTGGTGGACCCTTTCGTGAAGAATCCTTCCTTCTGCAGTATAGAGATTTTCCACCCACTGTCCTTCCACGTGGATTAGGGCGCATTGCCTCTCGCAGAACAATAGGTGCTGCAGGGCGGAAAGAGGAAGGAGATCGTCTTCGCAGTACATTACCCCTCACACGCAAGCAGGTTGACAACGAGCCGGATCAGCACGTCCTTTTGGGCCGGATCACTGGCCGCGGTGAGCAGGGCCAGGG
>JALVSJ010000058.1 GCA_027024445.1 Desulfobacterales bacterium | reverse complement strand
ATGAGAAGCACTATTTTCCCTACGAAGAAGTCATCAAGCCCATGGGCGAACTTGGCTTCTTTGGGACAGTAATCCCGGAAGAATACGGCGGAAACGAAATGGGCTTTATGGCGGCAATGATCCTGACTGAAGAAATTTCCCGAGCCTCAAGCTCACTTCGTGTCCAGATCAATATGCAAACCTTGGGATGCGCCTATACCATTTATAGATATGGCTCCGATGAGCTAAAGGAAAAGTATATCCCCAAACTGGTGAGCGCTGAATACCTGGGGGGATTTGGAATCACCGAGCCCAATGCAGGCTCTGATGTTATGGCCATGAAATCCACCGCCGTGGACAAAGGAGACTACTGGGTACTCAATGGCACCAAGACATGGATCTCAAACGCCCCCATAGCTGACGTACTTATCTATTACGCATATACTGACAGGGAAGCCAAAGGCAAAGGGCTGTCTGCATTTGTAATTGAACCCAAGAATTTCAACGGAGTTACTACCACAGAACTTGACAAGATGGGAACTAGGTCCACCCCAACTGGAGAGGTTATACTGGAAGACACAAAGGTGCCGAAAGAAAACATACTTGGCAACCCAGGAGACGGCGCCAAGATAGTGTTCAGCTCCCTTAACCAAACAAGGCTGTCGGCTGCTGCCGGTGGCGTTGGAATTGCTCAGGCATGTCTAGATGCAGTGACATCCTACTGCCAAGAAAGAGAGCAGTTTGGAAAACCTATCGGGCAGTTCCAGATGAATCAGGATCTTATCGCACAGATCGCGGCGGAAATTGAAGCTGCGCGACTCATGGTTTACAAGGCAGCATGGCAGAAGGATCAGGGCCAACTCGGAAATACCCTGGAGGTAGCACATGCCAAATATCTAGCTGGTGAGGTAGCGGTCAAGGCATCCCGGGTGGCGATGAAGATCCTAGGCGCTTATGGATACTCAACCGAATACCCAGTGGCGAGATACTATAGAGATGCTCCAGCTTACGAGATCGTGGAAGGGTCTTCCAACATCTGCAAGTGGATTATCGCCCTTGATCAACTAGGAATTCGAAAGGCTAACCGATAACTCTTGAGCCAAGTTTCAAGGAGGTACTGATGAGACCGTATTTTGAGAAAATGAACCCCATAGGTAAACCTCTCACTGACAAACAGAGGGAATCCACAAAGGACAATGTGGAGCAAATCAAGAAGGTCGAAAAAGAAATTGAGGAGGCCATAGAGCAGGTCAAAAACGCTGGCCTGCCCGCAGAGGTCATTCACAAACGCGGCCAGATGACAGTGTGGGAGAGGATAGAGTATCTTATAGATCCGGGCACGTGGTGTCCGCTTCACACCCTTTATAACCCCCAATTTAATGAAGAGGGGACCACAGGCGTAGTAGATGGGCTGGCCCAGATCAATGGCAAGTGGGCTGTGGTGATAGGATTTGACAACAAGGTATTAGCTGGCGCGTGGATTGCCGGCCAGGCAGACAACCAGCTTCGCGTTACCGACATTGCAAAAAGGCTCCGTGTTCCTCTTGTATGGCTGGTTAACTGCAGCGGTGTCAAACTTACCCAGCAGGAAGAGGTGTATGCCAACAGGCGAGGGAACGGGACCACGTTTTTTAGGCATGCCGAATTGGAAAAGCTAGGCATTCCCATCCTTGCCGGCATTTATGGAACCAACCCAGCAGGTGGAGGATATCAGGGAATCAGTCCTACCCTTCTCATTGCCCACAAGGATGCCAACATTGCCGTGGGTGGTGGTGGAATTGTCAGCGGGATGAGCCCTAAAGGCTATTTCGACGAAGAGGGTGCAGAGCAGATTATTGAGGCGACTAAGCATTTCAAGCAGGCACCTCCGGGAAGCGTGAGGATTCATTATGACGAGACAGGCTTTTTCAAGGAAGTGTATGATACAGAAACAGAGGTACTTGATGCCCTCAAGAGATATATGAACATGATGCCCGCCTATGACCCAGAATTTTTCAGGGTTGCTGAACCTAAGGAACCCAAATATCCCACAGAGGATATTAACCATATCGTGGCCTTCAACCAAAAACGTAGTTACAACTTTGATGAGGTCCTGGCCAGGATATTTGACAACAGCGAGCACATGGAATTCAGGCCTGACTATGGGCCAGAAGTCTACACGGGACTCGCCAAGATCAATGGATTCCTGATGGGTTTCATTGGCAACAGACAGGGATTTTTGGGGAAAGATTATCCCGAATATGCCCCTTATCCGGGCATTGGCGGGAAGCTCTACCGCCAGGGTCTAATCAAGATGAACGAGTTCGTAACCCTATGTGGCAGGGACCGAATACCTATCGTATGGTTTCAGGACACTACTGGGATTGATGTGGGTGACATTGCGGAGAAGGCGGAACTTTTGGGCCTGGGACAGTCCCTGATTTATTCCATCGAACAGACCGACGTGCCCATGATGTGTATAGTGCTTCGCAAAGGAACCGCTGCTGCCCATTACATTATGGGGGGCCCAACAGCCAACAACCACAATGCCTTTACTCTTGGCACTCCCACTACCGAGATCTATGTTATGCACGGAGAGACCGCGGCAGTAGCATCCTTTGCCCGGCGTCTGGTCAAGGAAAAAGAGGCAGGCCGCCCTTTGCAACCTGTAATAGACAAGATGAACCAATTGGCCAAGGAATACTATGAGAAATCCAGACCCATCTATTGCGCAAGACGGGGGTTTGTGGATGAGATAGTATTTCTTCCAAATCTGAGAAAGTATATTGCAGCATTCGCTGGTTGCGTATACCAGAACCCGAAGTCCATATGCCCTCACAATCACATGATGATACCGAGGATCATCAAGGGCTAGCAACGCCAAAGCACCACATGGCTGCACATACGCAAGACATTGCAGCCATGTGGCCGTCTTCCTTCACCCCTGGCGCCATGAAGAAGATCATCTTTTTCTGTGGTGTATTACTTGCCTCCCAGGCCTGTACCTACTTAATACCTCATGGCCCTTCCATCAAGCTGGCTCCTGATATCCACCAGGGCGTCAAAGATGAGCAATGTCTCCATTGTCATGATCCAGCCCATCCTCACCAGGGTCCCGCCGTACCCCACAGGATTGTCCCCCTACTGCATCCGGTGCCACAATGATGAAGTGAAGAAAGAAGGAAGATCGGAAGGAGGGAATAGTGGAAGAATGGAATGATGGAATATTGGAAGGATGGGTGGAGATTGAGGGATTGCGAATTGAGGGATTCCGAGACTTAATACAACGTCGGCGTTAAGTGGCATAGTACTATGTCGCTATCCTCAAATAGGAGGTTACGAAAAAGAGATATATTAGAAGGCCAAAAATATCATTTGACGTGGAGACGAAAGGACCCGTGGCCAGTGCAGGATCCACGCCTATCCTTTTGAAAAACAAAGGAATAGCAGAGCCGATAAGACCCGCATTGATCATTACTGTGAGCAGCGCCAGACCGACCACTGCCCCCAATTCGTAGTTGGACAACCATGTCCCAACAATAAGGCCCAAGAGCACACCACAAATTATACCGTTTCCCAGTGCCACCTTCAGTTCGGTAAGCAGCCTTTTACCCGTCTTCATCAGGCTTATATCTCCCGTGGCAAGCCCCCTTACCACTATGATAGCTGCTTGCTGACCCGTGTTTCCTCCCATTGCCATTATTACCGGGAAAAAAAAGGATAGGGCAATAATCTTTTCAAGGGAAGACTCAAACCTGCTTATCACAAGGGCGGAAATAAACTCGCCTATTATTCCTCCTATTAACCACGGAAGTCTTGCCCTGGCAATCTTTATTGCTGACTCCTCGGAGATCTCCTGGTCAATTACACCCGCCATTCGGGTAATATCTTCATCAACCTCGTCTTCGATCACGTCGATAACATCGTCGTGCGTAATGCGGCCCACAAGGCGATTTTGATCATCTACAACAGGGATGTTGACGAGATCATATTTCTTGACAAGACGGATGACCTCTTCCTGGTCTGCATGCACATTTACCGATATAACCTCTGGATTCATTATCTCCGAGATCTTCCGATCCGGAGGCTCCAGCAATAGATCCTTCAATGAAACAACACCTACAAGATGGTTGTCATCATCGACTACCCACAAGTAATACAGGTCTTCCACTTCGTCGCCCTTTTCTCGAATCACCTCAATGGCATCCTGCACCGTTGAGTCGGCCTTAATGGCCACGTACTCCAGGGCCATTATACCACCTGCCGTGTCCTCGGGATACGGCAGCAATTTTTCTATCTCTTCAGAAACTTCTTCCTTCAGCCCCCTTATGATTTCACGGGCCCTATCAGCAGGCAGATCACCGATAACATCCGCCGCATCGTCGGATTCCAATTCCTGAACGATTTCGCTAAGCGCCTCGTTGTCCAGGTCTTCTAAAAGACGTTCCTGGATAGGAGGCTCTATCTCAACGAGCACCTCTCCTGCCCCCTCGGGCTCAAGAATCTTGAATATAAACAGGCGCTCATCGTGGTCCAGATGCTCGATCAGGTCAGCCATATCAGCGGGGCGCAGTTCATCAATAAGACGGGCTAGCGCCTCCTCATCCTTTTTTTCAATAAGGGATTTCACATCCTTAATTAGATCTTCGCTGACCTGCCTCATCTCAACTGCCATAACAAACCTTTCCCTTTATAGGACTGCACGGAAAGTGCTCAACAAGAACTTTTCTATGTCGCCACCCTTATTTGCATCCCTGATAATCTCTAAAGGAATTTCCGCCCTTGCAGCCCCCTTATGCCCGCCGGCGCTACCACCAATGTGGGAAAACGCCTTCTCAGCCACCTTTCCCGCATTACCCCGGAAACCGGCATTACGGAATATTACAACTAATGTTTCGTTCCAGATGCCCGCAGCGATGCTCCAAGTGGCTTCTGCTAGCTTCATGAAAAAATCTGCTATCATAACCAGGATATCAGCATCCTGAACTTCGTCCATATACACAAATGCTGTGTTGTGAAAAATTTTGACCTTATCCATAGCCAACTGAAAGCTCGCCAGAGTTTTGCGAGTCATTTCCGAGGATTCAATCTTTTTGATGATATTCATATTTGTGAACTGGTAGAGATACCGAAACGCATTCACATCATTAGCCAGGGATTCTCGCACAAAATTATCAGTGTCGGTTTTTATCCCAAAAAACAAAGCAGTGGCCAAACGAGGAGAAGGCTTAATCTTGGCAGCCCTCAAATATTCTGTCATTATTGTACTGTTAGCACCATATTCAGCTCTTATATCCACAAACTGGGCTCTTATGTTAGGCCCTACAGGATGATGGTCAATTATTATGTTGAACCTATGTTGGGCAAATTGCTCGCTATGATGCGGCTGAGAATCCACAATCGCCCACTTTGTGAACTTAGATGGAGACAGTTTTTTCACTGGCTGTTGATCTATCTTCAAATGTCTCACAAATGCCAGATTATCAGCCCTACGAATAGGGTTAATGTGGTACACAGAGACTTTCTTAACCCTCCTCCAATAAAGGCGCTTCAGTGCCATGGCACTTGCCATGGAGTCCGGATCAGCATTAATGAGAACAGCCACCGTGTCCTCAGCACTGACCACTTCCAGGAGCCTCTTCACCCTCTCCACAGTGGGTGTGGACCTCGCAAACGGATGCTCCATCAGGTGTTCATGGTTAACTGCCTCTTTATCTCTCTGCATTTTTCCTCGATATTGTTTGCTGTAAAGATATCAGAGATAATTGCTACCCTGTTACAACCCGCCGCCACTACTTCAACCAGATTTTCCTTTGTTATACCTCCAATTGCCACATAAGGAATGGAACAAATATTTTTCACTCTGGAAAGCAACCCCACCCCTACCACAGGTTCTGTGTCCTCTTTCGTGTTTGTACCAAAGATCGGGCCAAATCCAATGTAATCTGCCCCCGCGTTCACAGCCTCCATTACCTGATCCAGAGAGTGCGTGGACACCCCTATAATCTTCTCCCCCATTAGGGGCCTGGCGAACTGAATTGGTATGTCGTTTTGGCCAAGATGGACGCCATCTGCTCCCAGTATAAGTGCCAGATCCACGTCATCGTTAACAATAAACATTACGCCGTGGCGCCGAGTCAGTTCTCTCACTTTCATCCCGAACTCGAGGCGATCACGTTTGCTCATTTGTTTCTCTCGCAGTTGAATGACATCTGATCCCCCACGAATCTCTGCTTCCACCATTGCCAGGGGATCCTTCCCTTTGCCAAAGGGTCCCGGTGTAAAACAATACAAATGTATGTCATCAACAGACTTCATAGGACTCTCGACTACAGGGAATAAGGGATTTTCTGAAGCGACTGTCGGGAGGGCTTCGTCTAGGATCCCTCTCCTCTAAACTCTCCTGATCAACTCCTTCGCTGCCTTTTTCCCTGACAGCAACATTCCACCAAATATGGGTCCCATTCGCGGTCCACCAAATGCATTATTCGCTGCCATCCCCACGACATAAAGACCTGGAAAAACTTCCTTGGTGTTCTGAACAGTAAATTGCTCCCCCTTATCCGCCCACAGGGGCATCTCTCCCACTACACCCCCGGTCTTCGTATGCAGCTTAACTCCCATCTTCTTGGTCACAACATGGCATATGTCAGCAGGATGACCCGTACCATCAACAACGAACTTTGCCTCAATCCCCAAAGGATCCACATGGAGCCCCAGGCTCTCTACGGGCGACCAACTGAGCACAAGACCGCATACCCTAGGATGGCCGCTTTCTTCCCTGAACAATACGTCGGTAGCTTTCACCAGATTAAACACTCTTGTCCCTGCCTTAACACACCTGGATATTAAAGTGGAGGTAGCCTCCACACTATCCATTGTGCAGTAGCCATCACCCCTGTCCACTACCTTTATTCCCAGTTCCTTCACGACGTCCAGGGCATCTTCTTGAACAACAATTTCATTGAACATCATGCCCCCGCCCCACATACCGCCTCCAGGGGCAAGCTTTGACTCAAAAATAGCGGCCTTTATGTTTGCACAGCCCAGGAAGTAACCCGCTACAAGATTCGCTGGCCCGGCTCCCACCAATGCCACATCAAGCTCCAAGGATTTTATTAGCTTATCAGTGTACGATAGTATAATATGCTTGGAAATCTCAGTGTCCTTCAAATACATACTGCAATCCTCCGAAATCAATTTAAATATTATTACACAAACCCAGTTTTCAGGACTACCTAAAACTTAGGCCACCAAATGTCAATTAAATAGCGAGAAAGCCCTGCATGAGACCTGTAATTACCAAGGCCAATTAGTCTCAAGCCATTTCAGGCTCGGCAAGAGATCCTTTTCTTTGTGAGGCTCTAATGTGATAACGGGAGGCATGTCGAAGTGCTCTGCTAGCCAGTCAAATAATAGTCGAAATTCTATTGAACCACTCCCAATAGCTCCGTGATCATCAGACTGACCCGCATTATCATGCAAGTGCAGATGACCCATGTACTGGCCTAGCACAACTAACCAACGTTGCAGCGGTGCCTGGCTAAATGCGGCCTGATGGCCGGTGTCAAAACAAAACCTGACTCCTTTTTCCTTCAACTCTTCAAAAAGGGGGAGCAGGTATTCAGGATATTCTTCATACACATTCTCAAGACATAGAAGGATACCTTCCTGAGCAAAGGCATGGCTCAGCCACTGCCATGTTTTCAAACTTTGCTCAAACCATACTTCGTGCACGAATCCATAACGCTTGTGGTCATAACCCGCATGGAAGACTACGGCTCTGGGTTCGAAAATGCGAGCCGCCTCCACCACCTGTTCAAAGCGCCGCTTCGTCAGGCCCCACACCTCGGGGTCTGGGGAGCCGGGTGACATGTCTATGAATGGACCATGCAGGGTGGTACTGAGCCCAGCCTCCACAAATGCCTTCTTCACACGCTGGTATTCCTCTGCTGACGTGCTGTCCAAGGTCGCAGCATCGAGCCCTATTTCCGGATTTAACTTATTATCGATGAAGGCCTTCAAATACCCCCTATTGAGCATAGAGTAAGGTATATTCACATGCACCATGGCCTTAATTTGTTCAATGTTTGGCACCTAATCTCTTTTCTCCTCCCCTTTCATCACAATATCATCATAGCATGCAATCGCTTCCTTTTTTGTATTGTCCGAATCGGTCATCAACCCAATCAGTTTTATTTTCTTGAGCTTTTTGCCCCAGAACTTCTGGTAATCAGCCCTTACATTAACCCTTTCTTCAATCCACTCACCGGTAGGAGAATTCTTATTTTCCAAAATAATTATCTTGGTTTCAGATGCATATGGGCTTTTGGTTACAAATCCTTTGGGAAGCTTACTTGCGCTCCATACGTACTTGATGGCCCTCGGATTCCATTTTTTCCACGTGGGAAAAACCACATATATGGCTGCAGGACTATCACCTGTATCTTTGTATCGCTCATCAGCCCCATCGCACAGCTTGTCAACCTTCCACTTCCACTCAAGGATAGGAAACTGCTCGATATCCACCTCCAGCTCCTTGCCTAATTGGATGGCCTCGCCTCTTGAATGGGCAAGAAGATATGCATTGCCCTTTTCCACAACCACCTTGTAAACTGACCTGGCCTTTTCTGTCATATCGTTGTTTCTTGATTTCCATCCTGCGGGAAGCTTTCCTTCGTCGGTGATGTTGAATTTATCTACCACCAGCATCCCAGCACCCAAGGAAACAATGGGTAGCACAACCAGGCTGATCACCCAGCAAATAACGATCAAACACTGTTTCCTCATAGCCTCTTCCCCTTTCTTCACCCAGCGTGATGCAAACGCTGGACTGCAGACTTTGGCCCACTGCCTTATCACGACGACATGCCCCAAGTACTATTGACTCTCGTCCTCGCTCCTTATATATTCATTTGTATGCGAAAGGCGCTTGTTTCACCACTAGCTTCGGGGCTCGTAATACCAGGTTTAGGGCAAGTACTCAACCACCATCTTAAGAAAGGCCTTGCCTTACTGGTAATTACTTTGGGGTTATTTGTAGCCTTCCTTGTGCAGTTGTATGCCATCATCAACTTCATGATTCAACATCCTCAGCTTTACCGTTTTG
Source organism: Desulfobacterales bacterium (assembly GCA_027024445.1). Classification (GTDB taxonomy): domain Bacteria; phylum Desulfobacterota; class DSM-4660; order Desulfatiglandales; family Desulfatiglandaceae; genus B111-G9. Next base: position 11,418 of record JALVSJ010000058.1, on the reverse strand, counting down.
ATCCTGAAGGCATAACCAAGGCCCTTGCAGACTACCATCCCATAGGTCTATTTGTGAGCATATTCAGCTTTGTAGCGGTGTGGATATACTCGGTAGCAGACGCCCTTATTTATGGTATAAAGATCGATCGAGAGGAAAACAAGGTTTAAAGCCATGCGAGCCTATCTTATTGACGAGGTTTCTACCCGGGACATGCAAAAGATTACAGAGTTCCTCGGGCAACATGCGATGAGTTCATCTCTGAGCAAGATCTTCTGGGTCAGAATTCCCGACGACCTACTTAGCCCAGCCCAATATGCCCACACCGAGTGTAAGCCACATGTGTTTGCAGTGGAAATAGGTGATCATTGGGTAAAACTGGAATTTTATGTACGGAGCCTCAAATCAATGAGGTGCACGTGTCCAGGTTACTGTACTGAAGGCCAGAGAAATTACATCATTCACTTTGCCCACAATATGATAGATCACCTCGGCATCAGGACCTAGACAGCACTCTCCGTATTTTTTCCTTGATTACTTTAGATGCCTCTTCGTCGCCAAAGATCCCCACACGGATTCCAACTCTTGTCTCTCGAGCAGACTTATACTCAACCTTTAAGGTGACAGATTTATTGTCAACTCGCTTGGCGTGAATGATGCCGGCAGTAAGATCGTGGGCTGACTTGGTAATTCGAAGTCCCATTTCTCGCAAAGCAGTCAGGCTCGCTTCCCATGTGTCCATATAGGGCGCTTCATAGACAACCGTGAGGACACCGTTATGATACTTATACCCACCAATGCCAGCTGCTGTCCCGGCAGCAAAAAAGCCCAAGTACACACAACTAGTCATTAGAACGCACACAATTCCAAGTGCTGCTAGCTTAGCCTTAACCATTATCTCACCTCATATGTCCATAAAATCGATTTTTTCTGGAGCGCAGGGGAACAGTATATCCCCTCCTCTGCCAACCTCCCCTAAAAGAACTGCAGTGGGCAGGTCCCCCCTGGTAATGACACTGGCCCGATCTCGCATCTCCTTAATACTTCGAATACATCCCCGTGTCAACGCTTTACATTGAGTTTGACTTGCATATGCTTATCTGTTAATTTGGCTGATTATCATTGAATTGGAGGCTAGTTACGCATGGACTACAAACTGACGCTCAATCTTCCCAAGACAGAATTTCCCATGAAGGCCAACCTTGTACGGAAAGAGCCCGAGATCCTCAAGAGGTGGGAAGACATCAAGCTATACAATAGAATTCGCGAGATATCTAAAGGTAGAGACAAATATATGCTCCATGACGGCCCTCCCTATGCAAATGGTCACATCCATATGGGCACTGCATTTAACAAAATACTCAAAGATATCATCATAAAATCAAAACAAATGGCCGGATTTGACTCTCCTTATGTGCCAGGATGGGATTGCCATGGGTTACCCATTGAGCACAAAGTGGACAAAGAGCTTGGCCCAAGGAAAGCAGAGATGACCCAGGTGCAGATCCGACAATATTGCCGCAGGTATGCTGAAAAGTACATTGATATCCAACGAGAAGAGTTCAAGCGTCTTGGGGTTCTCGGCGAATGGGACAGACCTTATCTTACAATGAATTATCCTTATGAAGCCACTATTGTCAGGGAGTTCGGTAAGTTTGCGCTGAACGGTAGCCTCGTGAGAAGCAAGAAACCCATTTATTGGTGTATTTATTGCAAAACGGCTCTGGCTGAAGCAGAGGTGGAATACGGCGACCATACTTCACCATCTATCTACGTAAAGTTCCCCATGATTTCTGACCTATCGCAGAAGTTTCCCGTTCTGAAGGGTAAAGATGTGTCCGTACTAATTTGGACCACCACGCCATGGACCCTGCCAGCAAACCTGGCCATAGCGCTTCATCCTGAATATGACTACGTGGCGGTGAAAACAAAGGAACACGGAGTACTGATCCTGGCCGAAGGGCTCTTGTACGTATGTATGGACAGTTTTGGGATAAAGGACTTTAGTGTCCTGGCAAACTTCAAAGGAAAGGATCTGGAAAACCTTGAAGCAAAACACCCACTGTACGACAGACCATCCGTGCTTGTTCTGGCTCCGTATGTCACCCTAGATGCTGGTACTGGTTGTGTCCATACAGCCCCCGGCCACGGTAGAGAAGACTACGAAACAGGCCTTGAATATAACCTTGATGCCTATTCCCCGGTAGACGATGAGGGGAAGTTCACGGACGACGTAGAGTTCTTTGCCGGCCTCCAGGTCTTTGAGGCTAACAAAGTAGTCAACAACAAACTAGAGGAGTTGGGGGTATTGGTAAAACAGGAAGACATTACCCATGAATATCCCCATTGCTGGAGGTGTAAGGAGCCAGTTATCTTCCGGTCTACAGAACAGTGGTTCATTTCCATGGAGAAAAATGACCTCAGAAAAAAGGCGCTGCGAGCCATCAACCAGGTGAAATGGATACCCTCGTGGGGTAGGGACAGAATTTACAACATGATAGAGAACCGCCCTGATTGGTGCATTTCGAGACAGCGGGCCTGGGGTGTCCCAATAACGGTGTTTTTCTGCAGAGAATGCGGTGATGTGATCGTATCACAGGAAATCATCGACCACGTCAGCAACATGGTTGAACAAGCAGGAGCGGATGTATGGTTTGTAGAGCCTGAAGAACGACTGGTGCCTCCCGGGACAAAATGCCCTGCTTGCGGAGGGGCTCGATTCCGAAAAGAGACTGATATCCTGGACGTGTGGTTTGACTCGGGGGTTAGTTATGCCGCAGTAATGGAAAAAAGGGATTACTTAGAGAGTCCTGCTGATCTGTATCTGGAAGGAAGTGATCAACATAGGGGCTGGTTTCATAGCTCTCTGCTTTGCTCTGTTGGTACCCGTGGCATCGCACCCTATAAGAGTGTCCTCACCCATGGCTTTGTGGTGGACGGGCAGGGTAGAGCCATGCACAAGTCCGCTGGTAATGTTATTTCACCTGAAGAATTGATCCAAAAATACGGAGCGGAGATATTGCGACTATGGGTGGCGGGCGAGGACTATACTGACAACATCAGGCTGTCCAATGAAATACTTCAACGCCTCACCGAGGCTTACCGCAGGATACGAAACACGTGCAGGTATCTTTTGGGAAACCTTTATGATTTTGATCCGGAGACTGATTCGGTCTCGTATAGCCAAATGGAGGAGCTTGACCGCTGGGTACTACATCGACTCCAGGAGTTGAGCTCAAAGGTAACTGTGGCTTATGAAAAGTTCGAGTTTCATATTGTATACCACAATCTTCATAACTTCTGTGTATTGGACCTGTCATCATTTTATTTGGATATTATAAAAGACAGGCTCTATACCTCTCCCAAGGCCTCCACCCCGCGCAGATCTGCCCAAACGGCTATGAATGAAGTCTTGGAAACATTGGTGCGGCTTATGGCACCGGTGCTTTCATTTACGGCTGAGGAAATATGGCAATATATGAAAGGGGAAACCCGCTCTGAGAGTGTACACATGGAAACGTTTATTCCTGTGAAAGAACAGTTTAGGGATTCTAAACTGGCTGCCAGATGGGAGCAGATTATATTGGTAAGAAAAGAGGTCACGAAGGCGCTGGAGCAGGCCAGAAAGAACAAGAAGATAGGTCATTCCCTGGATGCTGATGTGCAACTTGGCCTCTCTGAAGAGTTAATGGAAAGGCTGGCCCCGTATGAGAAGCAGCTCCGCTCGATCTTCATCGTTTCCTCAGTTGAGCTGATGCCCTTGGACAGGATGGAACAGGGCCAGCCAAGTGAGACAGTTCCGGGTCTCAGGATATTGGTCTCTCCCTCCACTGCTCCCAAATGCGAAAGATGCTGGGTACATGACAGCACCATTGGACAAAATGCAGATCATCCCACTCTGTGCAAACGGTGTGTGGATGCGTTAAGGCAGATTGGTGAATAGTGGGATTAAGAAAAACACACCACCTTCTCATATGGCCTGCCGTGGCCATCTTTGGCATCGACCAAGGGAGCAAGCTGCTTGCTGCCTCTCACATACGTCCATATCAAAGCATCACGGTAATCCCTGGTTTTTTTGATCTTGTGCTTGTGCATAACAGAGGTATGGCCTTCGGCCTGATGAACCAGCCCGGTCACTACTTACCTTTCATCTTACTTACGGCTATTAGCCTCGTGGTCATGGGCATTCTTGTTCTATGGTATTTAAAGACCCCACAGAAAAGCATACTTCATGGTCTGGGGTCTTCCTTGGTAATAGGAGGTACAGGGGGGAATGTGATGGACAGAATCCGCCTTGGAAAGGTGGTGGATTTTCTAGACTTTTACATAGGCAGATTCCACTGGCCCGCCTTTAATATTGCCGATGCGTCCATAACTCTTGGGACGTGTTTACTCGCCCTGTACGTGATCAAGACCCAAAGAAAGGCTCATGTATCCTGAACTAATCCACATAGGTTCGGCGACCTTGCACTCTTACGGAGTACTTGTGGCCGCTGGTCTTCTTACCTGTTTTGCCGTAGGCCTCATATTGTTCAGAAAAGAAGGCCTAAGTCTTGAAGAGGGGCTTCGCAGCGGCCTTTTCATACTCTTAGGAGGATTGGTTGGGGCGCGGATTGTATATGTAGCTGTCAATTGGGATAGATTTTCCATAGGCATGGAGCCGCTGTGGAAAATTGTAGATGGAGGCATGGTCTTTTGGGGCGGAGTAGTAGGCTGTATATTGGCTCTTGTTGCATATTCGGGCATAAGGAGTGGCTACTGCTGGCGGCTGGGAGATTTATGGTCACCAGCGGCTGCTGTAGGGATCACGGTTGGCCGGATCGGCTGTCTCTTGGCAGGGTGCCTTTACGGCCGTCCCTACACAGGCCCATTGGCCATAACCTTCCACAACCCTGCTTCCCTTGCACCACTAGACATTGCTCTGTACCCCACACAGGTGTATTATTTGATCACAGACCTCATTATCTTGTTAATAGTCTTTTTATTAAGAAAGAAAAAAAAGTTTGAGGGGCAGATCTTGTGCTGGTACCTGATCCTGGAGAGCAATGCCAGTCTGTTTGTTGAAAAGTTTAGAGGAGACTATCGAGGATATGTATTCGGAATCCAGATGAGTCCAGGGCAATTCTTGGCCACCCTGGTCTTGGTTTGCGCAGTTATTACTCTGCTCATAAAAGGCCGCAAAAAGGCGACTCTGTAACTTTCCGTGGCTTTCGTGGCACCCATACGATGCTCTTCTCCTTATCCCTGACCGTTCACCGAGTTCGTTATCCACACATTCCTCAGGCCTTTCTGCCTTGCATGAGTCGCCATTGGTAAAGAGCTATTCCCACCGCTACGGCAGCATTCAATGAGTCCACCCCCTTCTCAATGGGAATGGCCAAGGCATCGGCCTTTTTCAGTCTCTCTGGCACACCAGAACCCTCTAGCCCGGCAACCAGTCCGAATGACTTTGGAAACCGGTACTGAGTTATGTCTTGGCCGCGAGGGTCAAGAGTCAACAAAGGGATCTGATGGGTAGAAAGGCCACTTATAGAAGGTCCCCTCTTAAGACTGAGCCTGTATATGGTGCTACCTGAAGCTCTCAAAGATTTAGGATGAAATGGGCTAGCAGCCTCCTCCAAAATCACCACTGTTCTAACCCCTAAGGCGGCAGCCGAGCGTATCGCAGCACCTATATTGGCAGGGTCCTGAAAAGGGAGGAAGAGTACGCAATCGTCCCTACCAGAACAGGACTCCTTCCATGGAGGCAGTTTTTCTGCTCTTACGATCAAGATCGGGGATTTGGTGTTATGAAAGTCTAGAGACTGAAATAATCCTTGAGACAACAGAAAAATGGGTAGATTGGATATCAAAGGAACCGAAGCCAGGGCTTCCATTGAAAACGTGATAAGCCCCAGGCACTTATGAGGGAATTCCACTATCACTTCCCTTATGTTTTTTTCCCCTGATAGAAGGGCCATGCCGTATTTCTTGATGCCGCGAGAGCCCTTTAATCTTGAGAGCCTCTTAAAAAAAGGATTCTGCTGGCTGGTTATCTCCTTAACTCTCAAAGCCCCTCATCCGCTCTCCGCCGGGGTCACCCTTTCTCTTCCGCGTCCCACACCCGGGAGTATAGAATTGCGGGCCCTTCCCTTCCCCAAGATCCTCTGCCAAAAGAAGGACCCTCTCGGTCTTACTTACTCGCTGCTTGGGCCTGTTCCTTTGCTCTCTGTTTCAGTCTTTTTCTCCTTCTGCGCCTACGCCGCTCCAACTCTCGTCTTCTCTCTATCTTCTTGTGTCTTGCCATACATTTCCTCCTTGGTGTCTAGAAAGAATCGGGGCTACCTGTACCTGGTAACACCCATCTTCTCAGTTCAGAGATCTCAGGAGCTGCTTTGCCGTAAAAAAACATAAAAAGATCAACATACCTCCTGTAAAGGTTATTATCCTCGAGAGCTTGTTGAATCGACAACTTGTCTTTTAGATCGTAGAAGTCCTTCAGGCAAAAGAATAACTCCCTAGAAAACACGGCCTCCTCTTCGCGAAGCCGTTTGAATTCTGAAATCCTTTCGAGCAGAGCGATTAAGGGCTCCACGTATTGGCCTAATATTCTATAATTGTAATAATACATCTCCCTTTCCGACCGGTACCGCTTCGGGGCAAACTTTTCTATTTTCTTAATGAGTAAATCAAGCCTCACATCTGAAGTGTCCCCTGGTGGTCTTTTCTTTCTAAAAAAGCCCATATTTCTCCACGGTCCCGAAAATATTTACTCTCCTACACCCTCTAATCTAGGAAGTGCAACTATACACTGGCTTACGAATCTAATATTGATCCAAATTTGTGCTCTCTGTCAATGATAAACCTAGGGTCTATCAACCATCACCAACCTGTCCAGACGCTGCGCTTGTGAAATTTGATGAAAGAAACAGCATTGATGTGTGGTTTTGAGTCTGCCTGGCTACAGGCACCAAGGCTCTATCATTTTTCTGGCTACCATCAGCCAGACCTAGCCGATGCAGTCGGGCTCGGGGGTGACGTGTTTTCGAGCCCCTTGCGCCCTCGTTAACTTTTGCTCCTGAGAGCCATGAAAATCTAAAGGCTACAATTCATGTGACCGATTAGTTTAAATAACCTGCTTGTCAAGATTTTCACTAAAGTGTACACTCTAATGCAGAAGGTACGAAGCAGAGGTTTTAGGACTTGATTTTGATTGACAAAGGTACAGGAACTGGCTAAAGAAGCTTACAAAAACTGCAAGAATAACCCTGACGGAGGAGGTAATTATGCACAAAAAAGCCCTTAGTTTAGTAGCCATTATGTTTTTTGTGGCAGGTTTGCTGTCTTTAAACGGCTGTCTTGAAAGCCAAGTTCAGCCCAAGGCAAAGGTCGACACGGGCCTGGAGCAGCTCTTACCACCTTATAACGGGCCAAAGGCAAAAGTAGCCGTAGCAAAGTTCGAGTGGAAGGTAGGAGGATCGAGTAGCACAACCAAAATCGGCTTTGGCGGCCAGGCTATTACGGTGCAGCATTCTGAATATGATGGATATACCACCGGGTTGAGGGACATGCTCACCACAGCTCTGGTGCAGAGCCACCGCTATAGGGTGCTGGAGAGGCAAAATCTGGATGCTATCAAACAGGAAATGGCCCTTACGAGGACGGGTTATACTGACAAGAGCGGAATTAAGAAGGGTGGCATAAAGGGGGCCGATCTCCTTATTGTTGCGGCCGTAACCGGCTGGGAGCCTGGTTCCTCTGGAGCTGGTGGCAGTTTAGGCGGTGGGATTTTTGGAAAGGCTTCGGCCATCCTCGGAGGCCTGCGCGGCGCGTTTAAGAAATCCAGCATGGCTATGGATATTAGAATTATTGATACCCACACGTCCGAGGTTCTGGCAGCCACAAGGGTTGAGGGTGAGGCGAAAGACGTCAACATCGGCGGTGCCCTTGGGGTTCTCACCGGCGGAGGGGCCCTGGGCGGCGGACTCGGCGCCTTTGCTAAGACACCTATGGAAAAGGCCATTCGCACGTGCATATATGAGGCGGTTAAATATATAGTGGCAAACACTCCCAAGAAATACTTCAAGTACTAACCTCCCCTTCATAATTTTGCTCATGACAGGAGGAGGGGTGTAACACCCCTTCTCCTTTTTGTTATTGACACGACCTCACCACTGCGTGGTATTGTGAATCCAAAAAGGGGGAGACACAATGACAAAGCAAGAATTTTCCAAGGCCAGAAGTTTGTTGGGAAAGACACAGAGGCAATTGGCTCAACTCCTTGGCACCTCACTCAAGGCCGTCCACAGCTATGAGCAGGGCTGGCGTAAGATTCCACTTCATGTTGAAAGGCAACTTTATTTCCTTCTATTCAATCAGAGACGTACTGCAGGCAGAAAAAAGGCTTGTTGGACTATCACTAAGTGTCCAAGTGAAAGGAAACAGGCCTGCCCTGCTTGGGAGTTCAATGCAGGGAACTTGTGCTGGTTTATCAATGGAACCATATGCAAGGGAACCGTGCAAAAGACATGGGAAGAAAAAATCGCCTTGTGTAGGCGTTGCGAGGTGCTGAGTGGAATAATAGGGAAGCTTCGTAGCAAATGAGCCCTGGTGGTACCACAGCAGCGGTTGGCCTTAGTGGTGGCGTTGACTCTTCCGTGGCAGCTCACCTTCTAATTGAACAGGGTTACTGTGTAGTTGGTATCACCATGAAGATATACGATCCCTCCGTAGCAAGCCTACCTGCCATACGTGATGCCTGCTTTGGACCCCACGAGGAAAAGGATATTAAGGCTGCAAGGGATATCTGCCGTGTACTTGGTATCCCTTTTTACTCCATTGACCTCACACAAGAATATCGCTCAATAGTATTGGAGTATTTTCGCCGCGAATATCTCAGGGGCAGAACTCCGAATCCGTGTATAGTATGCAATAGGAGGATAAAATTCGAACTGTTGATTGAAAAGGCATGGCAGTCCGGGATTTCCTTTGACTACTTCGCCACGGGTCATTACGCGAGGATTGACAAACTCGGAGGACGTTTTGCTCTGAGAAAAGCAGTTGATCTTCAAAAGGACCAGACCTATTTCCTATATACCCTTTCTCAAGAGCAGCTTTCAAGAACCCTTTTCCCCTTAGGTCATCTGACAAAATCCCAGGTAAGGAAGCTAGCCAGAACCATAGGACTCCCCAGTGCAGACCGGGCTGAGAGTCAGGATTTCATAGGAGATGGCAACTATCAGTTACTATTTAGGGGCCAGGAAATTGTACCGGGTGAGATCGTTGATGAACGTGGCCATGTCCTGGGCAGACACAAGGGACTAATTTTTTATACTGTGGGCCAGAGAAAAGGCTTAGGTATAGCAGCTAGAGAGCCTCTGTACGTCATCAGGATAGAGCCTGAGAAAAACAGGATAGTGGTGGGGCCGCAAAGCAGGCTGTTCAGCCGAAGGATGCTTGTCTCCAAGGTGAACTTTATGAGTATTGATTCTCTGCAAGGGCCTATGGAAGCCACAGCAAAGATCAGGTACAAGCATGATGGGGCATCAGCCACCCTACAGCCCCACAACAAGGAAGAAGTCCTCGTAACTTTTCATTCCCCCCAGAGGGCCATCACCCCGGGGCAGTCAGCAGTGTTTTATTCAGGTGATTATGTTGTCGGGGGAGGTGTCATAATGAGTGTACTTGAGGATTAATCTATTGATTTGTGGGGTACCATCCTTTATATTTTTCTCCATTCCATCACAAGAAGAGAGGGCAAATAAATGGAATATAAAGACAACCAAATAGCCTTGGTAGATTTTGATCCTGAGAAAAACCAGATTCTGGAACTATGGTTCAATGACGCCGTGGAATTTGGCCATGGCTGCCGGGTAAGCATTAGAATCAAAGACGTACTTTGTTTTTATCGCTCCAAATACCAGGAGATTGCTGTTTTTGAGACAGAAAAGTTGGGCAGGATGCTGGTTCTAGACGGTATTACCATGCTAACGGAGTTCGACGAATTCGCATACCACGAAATGATTGTTCACGTTCCCCTCCTTACTCACCCAAATCCCTCTCATATTCTCGTGGTCGGAGGAGGCGACGGCGGCACAGCACGCGAGGTCCTCAAGCATCCTGAGGTTCAAGAGATTCACATTTGTGAACTGGATAGCGAAGTGGTAAAGACATGCCGCCAGTATTTGCCGTCCCTCGCTTCGTCTTTTGATGACCCCAGGGTAAAGCTTTTCTATGAGGACGGAGCGAAATTCGTGGAGAACAAGCCCGATACCTATGACATCATTATTGTAGACTCAACGGATCCCATTGGACCCGGCCAAGTGCTTTTCCAAAGAAAATTTTACGAGGACATGAGCAAGGCCCTTAAGCCTGACGGCATTGTCGTAACACAGTGTGAATGTCTTTTCCTGCACCAACATGTTATAGGGGCTGTTGCATCGTTTGCAAAAGAAATTTATCCGATAACAAAATACTACCTCACCAATGTGCCTACGTATCCCAGCGGCCTGATCGGCTTCATGTTTTGTTCCAACAAGTATGACCCGCTGGAAGACTTTTCTTTGGAAAGGGCAAAAAGGCTGCCAGGGCTGAGATACTACACGCCCGATCTGCACAGGGCATCCTTCGTTTTGCCCAAATTTGGAGAAGAAATAATCAGATCTGCATGAAACGAAGATGCTCGACCAGACAGGGCCTATGAGAGCTGCTCCATAATCAGGGAAAGGAAGAAACCCGCCCCTGCTACCACGATGATACTCGCCCCGGAACTCAAATTGAAGTTGTAGGACAGCCATAGCCCCAGGGTAATAAATAGAATGCTCAAGAGGATGGAGAAACCCATCATTTTTCCCAGCGTACTGGTAAATTGTTCCGATATGTATGGGGGGATTGTTAGCAGGGCAATCACCAGAATCAACCCCACTACCCTTATGAGCATCACTACTGTAAATGATGTAAGGGTAATGAGGAGGAAGTATAGCGCCTTTACCGGGACGCCGGTCACTATGGCGAACTGCTCGTCATAGGACATGGCCAACAGTTCCTTGTAAAACAAAACAACAACCAGCAGCGTGAACACATCAACGCCAAACATGAACCATAGCTCTGGCTTTCCAACTGCAAGAATGCTCCCAAACAGGTAACTCATCAGATCTACGTTATAGCCGGGGCTTAGATCAATGAAGATTATTCCTATTGCCATCCCGATGGCCCATATGGCTCCTATGATAGCATCACTTCGATGCTTTCTGCTCAAACTGATCCATCCCATCAGCAGGCCCATAAGTACAGCAAATACTGCCGCCCCTGCAAAAGGCGCAATACCCATAAATACAGCAAGGCCTATCCCACCATAGGAGGCATGGGCTATGCCACCTGAGATCAGCGCAATTCTGTTTACTACCACGAGCACGCCAATGATGCCACAGGAAATACTCACCAGCACTCCTGCTGCAAGGG
>JALVSJ010000057.1:1301-2378 GCA_027024445.1 Desulfobacterales bacterium | reverse complement strand
CTGGAGTCAGGGCAAAACCGAAGACGAGGCTCTGAGAAATATCAAGGAGGCGATAGAGCTATATCTCGAACCTGACGAAGATATTGTAGAAAGCGAAACCGTGAAAGGCTACTACGGCAAAAGCAAGTTGTCGAGGACGGAGAACGGGGGGTGGCTTTTGAGGACGTAATCGTGCGACTCGGTTTAGGCTGTCGAAAGGGGAGAGTGCCATGAATATCGAATATACTGTACAGATATGGAAGGAGGGGGATCAATATATAGCTCATGCTATGCCTCTAGATGTAATTAGTTCTGGGAAAACTCCCGAAGAGGCAAAAAGAGCAGTTAGAGAAGCGGTAGATCTTTTTATAGCTACTGCTAAAGAGATGGGAACTTTGAACGACATCCTGGAAGAATGTGGATACCGGAGAAAAGACGATGAATTGATCAGTCCGCCGTGGGTATCAGTGGAAAGGCAAGAGGCTGAATTGGCGATTTAGGATGCCCAAGATTACCCCTGTTCACTGGAAAAAGCTGGAAAAGATTTTCTTCATGGCTGGTTTTCGGTTAGCCCGACAGTCGGGAAGCCACCGAGCATATGTGAAAGAAGGAGTCTCGCGCCCGATTGTTATCCCGGCATACGATGAAGTTCCCGTTTCAATTATCAGAAATAATCTCAAAACAGCCGGCATCACCAGGGATGAATATTTCAAATGGCTTGAAAAGATTTGAATGAAAATTTGCCAATTCGTAAGCGAAAAGGAGGATGTCAAAACTTACTCTATGTCTACCGGGCAAGGGAAGGAGAAGGGAAGGTGGTGATACCATGACTATCTTTATCATCATAGCCGCGGCAATTGTAGTGGTCCTGCTTTGCAGAGAGGCGATTCTGCATAAGGGGGATTTCTTTGAGAAGACGATCATGGCGGGTAGGCGAATAAGCCAGGTAGCTAACGAAATAGCACCACCGGGAAGAGCGGATAACGCTCTTAGAGACAAGGACCTTGTCAAAATTATCTGGATCGACAAGTAGCAGTTCTTAGCCTAAAACGCACCTAGTTGGCAATTAGTTATCTTGATTCCAAGAGTTTCGCAGGC
>JALVSJ010000057.1:0-1291 GCA_027024445.1 Desulfobacterales bacterium | reverse complement strand
CCTCCATTTTTCTCAGGTCTCGCTCCGAGGCTAGGGCCCACGCATCCTTGCAGGAGAGCTTTCCATCCTTCAGTTTCTCTTTAATGGCCTGCTCAAGAGAAGGTTCAACTTCACTTGCGGGTTCCACAATCGCCCTTTTGGGCTTGTATCCAAAAAGTCCCAACTGGCATTTGATAATCTTAATCCCCAAATAGTCCAATGTGAATCCTACCTCTGACGGTTCCACATTCAGTTGCTTGGCCACTTCAAATGCGACAGCACAGGGCATACCGCCTTCTTGCACCTTGCTCTTAACAGCTTCCACTACTTCTGGAATAGGTTTTCTGTCCGAGGAATGTTTCTCTGTAAAATCAGTCCCTTTGGATTGAGTCATAATCGTCCTCCTCCACCTCATTCATAAGTCTTGCCAGTCCGTAATTCTTCATCATCTCCTTCCGTTCGAAGTCCTCGGTTGGGATTTGAACGGGTATTGACTTGTCGTTTTCGTTAATTAAAACGGTTTGGCTAATCTACACCCTGGCTTTCGTCCTCCTTATTCAAAAGCTAATAGCTACTCTGGGCATCTGAACAAAAACTCAGAAAAACATATAATGACAGTTTAACCCTAGAGTGATATACAACTCAATAGAAAATGTTGAATTTATCATGGTGTCTAAATGGAGCAGCATACAAGCACCTTAAGCTAGGAGTGGGGGTAACAAAATGGGTATCAAAGAGAATATTCAAGCCATCTTAAAGGAACTGCCTGAAGGAGTCAGGCTGGTTGGAGCAGCAAAGACAAGGACTCCTGAAGAGATCCTTGAGGCCATTGAGGCAGGTCTCGAAATCGTGGGGGAGAACTTCGTCCAGGAGGCAGAGAGGGCTTACGAAGTTATTGGTGATAGGGCGCAATGGCATATGATAGGGCACCTGCAGTCAAACAAGGCCAAAAAGGCAGCCCGCATATTCGATATGATCGAAACGGTTGATTCTGTAAAGCTTGCGCGAGCGCTGGATAAGGCATGTGCCAAGCTGGGAAAGCAGATGGAGATACTTATTGAGGTCAATAGCGGAGAGGAGCCACAAAAGGCAGGTGTCATGCCTGATGAAGTGATCCCATTGGTCAAGGAGATCTCTCAGTTTGAGAATATAAAGATAAAAGGACTCATGACAATGGGACCTTTTACCGGAGATCCGGAGGATGCCAGACCATATTTTCAAAAGACTAGAGCGATATTTGAAAGGCTTAAGGAGATGGATATTCCCGGGGTGGAGATGAAATACCTGTCTATGGGAATGTCCAACTCGTACA
>JALVSJ010000056.1 GCA_027024445.1 Desulfobacterales bacterium | reverse complement strand
CAAAGACCTCCCGCCGCCGCATGCCGTTCGTGCTCCCCTTCGTATTTATGACGTTGTGGTCCCTCCCCCTACCCTATCTGACCCCGTGGCTGACCGCGAAAGGCTGCTCAGGCTCATGAGTAGTAACTATGGGCTTCGTATACTCACTACCGACGCCCATGTGGTGAGGAAGATACCCCCAGTTCTTCGTAAAAATGAGGGAAAAGTGAGGGTGGTGGTACGACAAGACAAAGAAATCATAGATATAGCTGATAGCCAATCCGAGCCCCCCTATGGTATGGCCGTTGACTTGGGAAGCACCACGATTGTGGCCCATCTTATTGATTTATGTTCAAACAAGATAGTCTCTACCAAATCAGCCATGAACCCTCAAATCCCGTATGGCGATGATGTCATCAACAGAATTTCCTATTGCCAAAATACAGAAGGAGGCCTGGAGAGGCTGAACAGTGCTGTAGTCTCAGTGATTAATAAATTGATAACCGAGGCCTGCAAAGAAACCCAAATAAGCCCTGATCAGGTTATGGAGCTCACCCTTGTGGGTAATACCGCAATGCACCACTTTTTTCTGGGCGTGGATGCACGGTTTGTCTCATTGGCTCCCTATGCCCCTGGCCTTTCTGCAGCCCAAGAATATAAGGCCAGAGACCTAGGAATAAACATTGCTGGGTCTGGCTATGTCTACCTCCCTCCGCTCAAGGCGGGATTTGTGGGAAGTGATTCGGTTGCATGCGTTCTCTCTACTGGTATTCACAGGTCCTCTGCAACCTCATTACTGATAGATCTCGGTACCAACGGTGAAATTGTTCTGGGCAACAGGGAGAGGCTTTTGTGTTGCTCTACTGCTGCCGGACCTGCGTTTGAAGGTGGACACATCAACTGGGGTATGAGGGCGGCCAGTGGGGCCATTGAAAAGGTAAGGATTGAGCCTAATGGGTTGGGGGTAGACCTTAAGACCATCCATGGCAAGAAACCCATTGGTATTTGTGGGTCAGGCCTCATATCCACGGTAGCTGAACTCATCAGAACAGGATCCATTCTTAATACAGGAAAGTTTAATCCAGAAATCCACAACAAAAGATTGAGGAAGGGTCCCCAAGGAAGGGAATTTGTGCTGTCCTGGAGCGAGGACAATCCCACGGGACATGATATCGTCATAACTGAGAAAGACATTGCGGAGCTACAAGTGGCTAAAGCGGCCATTGGTGCCGGGATATCTGTTTTGATGGAATTAGGGGGCACAGAGGTAAAGAGGATCTATCTTGCGGGGGCAGGCGGAAATTACATTGATCCTATGGATGCCCAGACTATAGGACTTATTCCATCGGCAGAAGGTTGTCGTATTATTGGATGTGGCAACGCTGCAGGCCATGGTGCATGCCTTGCCCTTATTGATATGAGTATGAGGCGACTGGCTGAAACCATTGCGAAGAAGATGCAATACGTGGAACTCGCCGGCTCACCACGTTTTCAAGATTTGTTCGTATCCCATATGTTTTTCCCTGAAATGGTTGATTCAGGTCCCCTACCCTGATTTCCCCTTTTATGCTGTGTTTGGTAGCATACAGTTTTTCGGTACAATTGAAAAAACTGTGCAAATATCCTATGCTCCTTTTCAAGGAGCATAGCAACGATGAAAAACTATCCTTTCCCAGAAACTCGGCGGCCCTTTGGTGGTATCCTAGACTCCTTCATGGAAAGCTTCTACGATGGCATTATGCTATTGGAAGGGGGGCGAGTAGTAAGTGTGAATAGCAGCTTTACCAGGATAACAGGGCTGAAGGGGGAAAGCTTGCTGGAACACCACCTGGACAAGTTGGATGGCGACACTCACATATGCCTCCACACAATCCAGGAGGTAGTGAGACTTGCTAGGCAATTGGGCAGAAGTGTAACAAGCATGGGCAGACTCAAACATGGCAATGAAATCTATGTGACCGCTACACCCGTACAACTCGGCAATGCCGAAGATCACATCATTATCAACATAAGAGACGTAACAGAGCTTCAACGCCTAAAGGAGGAGGTCTCTCGCCTGATGGCCCTATACCTTTCTGCCCCTGAGGAGACCAGGATTTCGCAGATTACAGGAGGAGAAATCATTGCTGAAAACAAGGTCATGCGGGGAGTCATTGACCTTGTTGCCCGGCTGGCTCAGGTCGATTCTGTGGTTCTGTTCGAGGGAGAGTCAGGCACCGGCAAGGAGGTCCTCGCTCGACTGATGCACAGGCTGAGTGCACGGAGAAAAGGACCATTTATCCCTGTAAACTGCGGAGCTATTCCGGAGAATCTTTTTGAATCAGAATTGTTTGGTTATGCGAAAGGGGCCTTTACAGGTGCTATAAAAGAAGGCAAACCAGGTCTTTTTGAGCTGGCGGAAGGAGGTTTTATTTTCTTGGATGAAATAGGCGAGATGCCTCTTCACTGCCAGGTAAAACTCTTAAAGGTTATAGAAGACCTTGAGGTAACCAGGGTCGGAGGCGTAAAACCAACGAAGTTGAATGTGAGGGTTATTGCGGCCACTAACAGGAACCTGCCAAAAATGGTCAGAGAAGGCCGCTTTAGGGAGGACCTCTTTTACAGGCTATATGTGGTACCCGTCAAGGTTCCGCCTCTGAGGGAGAGACCTGAGGACATCTTTCCGCTGGCGTGGCATTTCCTTCGTCATTACAACGCCAAGTTTGGCCGTTCAAAAAAGTTCTCGGCTGAATTGGTGAGGGCCCTTGAATGTTACGACTGGCCCGGTAATGTGCGAGAACTTCAAAACGTAATTGAAAGGATGGTAATAACAACCGATGGGGACACATTAGAGCCACACTATCTTCCCCCTGGCCTTTATAAGAGGTCTGGCCCCACGGACTCTGCCGTGGAGGTGAGAGGCATAGTCCCGTTGAGTGAGGCTCGAGAGGAGGTGGAAAAGCAACTGATCAGACAAGCCATTGGTATGAAAAGAAGCACAAGACAGGCAGCCAGACTCTTGGGAGTGGATCACTCCACTGTGGTCCGAAAACTCAAAAAATATGGAATTTCTCGCACCGGAAGAAAAAACACAAAAGCCGAATGAATGTACCTTCGGATTCAGAGGCAAACCGTTGGTAGATACCACCAAATAGGAAGTAGGACCCTCAGTAGCCAAAAGAGGAGGTCACCCGGTGAGAGGTCTGTGCCCAAAGTACTGCATTTCTGTACTCTTGGTATAAGTGGATACACCTGTAGCCTGGCCCGCTATGAAGACAGGATCTTTGCGGTAAATTGCTTAGTTCAGCAAGGTGATTCCTCCTGCCAAGCTGAAATACCAGAAGGCCAATGGGATAACACTGAGGCCTTTTTTCTCGCTGTATATCTACTGGATCAGAAATCTCATGGAAAAAAGAGCTTGCCCCATAATAGGTTTTTCCCCCTGTGTCTGGGTCTATGGTTAACCTCCATAGACTCAATCCTGGCACCCTGCGTCAAAAACAGGGCTGGAATGAATCGATGCATGTGGTCGAAGAGGGGCAATGGTGAGAATGGCTCTATTTGGAAGATCTTTAGGCCACATACACAATTTCGTAATCCAGGTGTGCCTCAAGGGTATTTCGAATCTCAAATTAAAATCAGTTTTACAGGTACTTGAAAGACTACTGGGTTGAATTGGAATGCGATACTCAAGAACCACTTTTCCATTTGCCGCAATTTTTGATACCATGGATACGCTATTTTTGGGTACAAAGTCAACGAAAGCTGACGAAAAACGATTACTAATCACATTGGCAAGAGAGGTGCGTCGGTATTTTGGAACCAAGTAGCTCAATACCCTATGCCCCAAGAAATAAATGGAAGGCCTCTGTCAGACAACAAGGGGATATTATTATAAAAGACTATGGATCAAACCCGTTTATTCCTAAAATCTATGGCAGAATATGTATTAAATGGGAAGCACAAGCCCTTGAAAAACTGAAGGGGTTGGAAGGTGTTCCGAGGCTAATAGATAGGCCTAACCCGTATATGCTAAGAATGTCAGTGGTCCCCGGAATTCCCATTTCTAAAGAAAAAAAAGGCTCCCTGAGCGAAGTCTATTTTCAGAGGCTGGTACGCCTTTTTGAAGCTATGCACGCCCGTGGGGTCGCCCATGGTGATGCTCATCAAAGGAACATATTGATCCACGAGGATCTTCCTTATTTGGTTGATTTTTCTACAGCCTATGTTAAAGGAAGAATGCCAATTCTAGATAACTATCTGTTCAATTGCTTTGTGCTGCTGGATCTTGAGAGACTCTACAAAGTGGAAAAGAAGTTTTTCGGGAGAGGAAGACCACCGAGGATGTTTTTTCTGTACAGAATTTTCAAGAGGACGTGATGAATAAGAGAATCTATCAGGCGGCTGGGATTGGTATTGGAGTTGTTTTGCTTGTTGTCTTGGCGAATCCAAACCCTTACTCGGTGGTCATTGGCGGAATACTGGTATGTATAGGCGAGGCGATGAGGATATGGGCTGCTGGGCACCTTCAGCGCAATATAGAGATAACTACATCAGGTCCATATGCATACCTCAGGGATCCTCTCTACTTTGGGAGACTGGGTCTCCTCTTAGGGTTTTGCATAATGGGATGGGGCTACGACCTCATACTTATGGTTGTAGGGCTAGGGGTGTTTTTTTTCCAGTATATGCCTCGCAAATACCACAAGGAAATGGCAAGATTGGAGAAACTGTTTGGTGAAGAGTACAAGAAGTATGCGCAGAATACTCGAAGTCTAATTCCTAGGTTGAAACCGTACCCACATGCCCAGAAAAGGCCTTGGAGTTTCAAACTATTCTGGAAGGTTAACAGAGAGCAGTACTTGCTTTGTGGGGTAATTATCCTTGTGATCATCATGATATCCAAACTCTGAAATCCTGAAGTCCGAAGCTACCTCAGCACCATGACCAAACTCACTAGATACCTTGTCACAGAATTTTTCAAACTTCTCGGCATTTGCCTGAGCGTCTTTATATCCATTTACCTTATCATCCACTTTTTTGGCAGAGTGGACGATTTTCTGGAAGCAGGTGTGACCAAAACCACTATGCTTGCCTATTTTATTTACAAGATCCCCTACATCCTGGTACAGATGCTTCCCCCTGCTACTCTTATTGCTGTCATCATTCTGTTCACCATGATGAAAAAAAACAATGAAATTACAGCGCTCAAGGCCTCCGGCGTTAATGTTAGCCAACTCCTACAACCCCTTCTTTTCTTGTC
Source organism: Desulfobacterales bacterium (assembly GCA_027024445.1). Classification (GTDB taxonomy): domain Bacteria; phylum Desulfobacterota; class DSM-4660; order Desulfatiglandales; family Desulfatiglandaceae; genus B111-G9. Next base: position 2,140 of record JALVSJ010000056.1, on the reverse strand, counting down.
CATATTCCTATCGATCGCTCTATTCATTGTCTCCGAGGTGGTAGTCCCTTTCACAAGCTCCAGATGCAACGAAATATGGAGAAAAGATGTCCGAAAGAGACACTCTGACACGTTTTATGGGCGAAATAACATCTGGTACAAGTCCAGTGATGCGATTTACTGGTTTGGGAAACTCAATAAGAGCGGAACGATAGCCCACGATGTTGTTATCTACTACTTCTCCCAAGATTTCAGGCTTATTAAGCGGATTGATGCACGAGTCGCGCTTTGGCACGCCCGCGGGTGGCATCTTAGGGATGGCATAGTACTAGAGTTGGTACCGGACAAAGGATATGTATCCAGAGCTTTTGATGAAATGGTAGCTCTAATCCCTGAAACTCCACAGACGTTCGCGCAAGTGGAGCGCAAGCCTGAAGAGCTCAACTATTGGCAATTGAAAAGATTTGCAGACCGCGTACAGCATGAAGGCTATGATGCAACCCGGTATCTGGTTGATCTAAACATTAAACTCGCCTTTCCTTTCATCATAGTGGTAATGATGCTAATCGGCTTTCCCATTTCACTAAAAATAGAAAGAGGTGGTGGCCCTGTCGCTGTCTCTATTGGGGTGGGTCTCTGTTTCTTGTATGTGTTAGTCCTAGGGGTCACAAGAGCAGTGGGTTTCTCCGGGGTCTTGCCCCCTTTCCTTTCGGCGTGGTTGGCCAATATTATCTTTGCTGTATTCGGAATATACTTGGTCTCGCGCGTGCCGCGGTAGAGATATGAAACCAGTAATATTGGTTCTATGTCTGTCCATCACATAAAAACAGAAATTGCACGCCCACAAAATCAGCCTAGAATTAAAAAATAAACATTTTTTTGAAATAGGCCGAAATAAGAGTAACTTGGATAGAAACTCGCGCCACCAGGAGGCTCAAAATGAAATCACTACTTTCAGGGATCATTATTATTAGTTTATGCTCTTTAGTGAGTTGCTTTTTACTTTCCAGTTGTAGCACTACGAGTGGGGGAGTTGCTGTTGGATGGAGCCAAGAGGAGAGCCCACCTCCACCACAGGCCCCCCCGGCCCGACACCATGGACATGGCCCTCCTCCCCATGCTCCGGCCTGGGGTTACAGAGCAAAGCAACATTATAAATATTGGTATTACCCCGATGCCTATGTGTATTTTGATGTTACGAGAAAGGTATACTTCTATCTTGAGGGTGACAACTGGCGCATCGCAGCTTCCTTACCCAGACATTACAGGACCCGGCTTTACGGATATGTTGAGATTGAATTGGATTCGGACAAGCCTTATGTGTACTTTGATAAACACAGGCGTGAATATCCTCCCGGGCACTGGAAAAAGAAGGGCAAGCGCAAGGGCAAGGGGAGAAAGTGGTAATGCGCAAAAGGGAAAGGTTACCTCTTAGGGGCGCGAGACTAAAAGAGGACTCATCGTATTATCTTGCAGGTATTAGTTAATACTCCAATGCCTCGTATTTCCACGGCCACCTCGTCGTTGTCTTGGAGGTAAACCGGAGGATCCCTGAAAGCCCCCACCCCGCTGGGGGTTCCCGTAAGAATAACGTCTCCTGGGTATAGGGTGAAGTGGCGGGAGAGAAAACTTATTATTTGGGCAACTGAAAATATCATGTTTGAGGTATTGCTCTTTTGCATCACGTCACCGTTGAGGCGGCATGCTATTTCCAGATTGTTTGGATCAGGCAACTCATCTGCGGTCACTATCCAGGGGCCAAGGGGGCAGAACGTATCAAGGGACTTTCCCCTCACCCACTGCCCATCGCCGAACTGCAAATCTCTCGCGCTTACATCATTTGCACACGTATAGCCAAATACGTGTTTGAGGGCTAGTTCCTCAGAGCAATTCTTTGTCTGGCTCCCCATTATAACGGCTAGCTCTGCTTCGTAGTCCACCTTCTTGGTTACTTTTTGGTTCCAACATATATGGCTCAAGTGCCCCGCCAGACTATTGGGGAACTTTGCGAAAATGAGGGGGCTTGAGGGGACCTCACCCTTGCTTTCGTCAGCGTGGTCTCGATAATTAAGTCCAAGTGCAATTATCTTGCTCGGACGCGAGACGGCAGGCGCAAACTGGACCTCGGTAGGTAGATGGCCGTGACTATCGCGTTCTGCTC
>JALVSJ010000055.1 GCA_027024445.1 Desulfobacterales bacterium | reverse complement strand
CCACCAGATATTTCCACGCCTGTAAATACTACCCATAAGCTTCTCCTTTCTTCCCCGATTCGTTTGTCTTCAGCCTTGCCCTGGACTGCCAGGGATCCTGCCCGGGCAAGGCACCTTTGCTCTATCACCCCCTTTCTGATGATACCTGTTGTGAGTTTGTCTCTGCCTTTTGTTGGCTGGCAGAGTTGCCTTGCGCCTTACGCTGTAAGACTTCGGCCTGGTCAGGGAATAAATCATTCTCGATAGCATTCACGTCCGTAGCAATATCCCAGCAAAGCTCAGCCAGACCGTCAAACAGGTGAACTGGAACGCCGTCCTCAGACATCGCATCAAGGTCAACGTATCTTAGAAGATCGCTAAGTGCAGCCGCTTTCTTTCGGACCCTACCTAGCTCATTGCAACACTCCTCGTAGGCTCTAAATTCGATGTATCCTTCCATCATGACACCCTCCTTAAACAAAAATGCGCAAGGAAGTGTCTAGGCTCCACCAGAAGCCTTGCGGCCCTTACGGGTACCGCCTTCCTTGCGCAATTGATGTTTCAGGGTTGAAATAAAAAATGCCATCTGTCGGGTGGCCTCCGCTGGTGGAGTTTAGACGTCTATCATCATAACAAACTCATGCCCGGTGTCAAGTAAATTCTGATCATGCATGCGTCTAATGTGGAACTGCATTGTCTCGGTTGGCTCGTATAGGGCATAATGGCCAGGTTGTCTTGGTCGATCCCATAGCTAATATACGATGCCTTTGTTTGGTCATTTGTCTCTGTTCTATACGGCTCATTTTGGCCAGAATTTGCGTTTTTGTTCTACCCCCCTTACCTTAACCCTTCGGCAGCCTCAAATCTTCGATTCTCGTGCAACAGACAAAGGATTTTTCAGTATCTCATTAATGAATCCGATATACTCCTTGACAAGTCACTCACAGGGTCGTAATATAAAAATGCAAGCACATCAAATTACCCACCTGTTTCCTCTCTTTCAACCAAAACTCCATATCAAACGAGGTGCGATATGAATGAGCTCAAAAAGTCCAATTTAGGGGACGCGCTCTTGCATGCCTTCATGAAGGCCAATAGCGAAGCAGCCGAGCAGGCCCGCAAGGCCATGGCAAGTAGCGCCATAGCGGATGAAAAAGAGAATCAGGGAGCCTCGAAGCTCAAGCTGAAAAAATCAGATCTAGGGCAAAAGCTATTGGAGGCCATGCTCAATATCGACTGGCGCAATCCGCCCAAAGTGAAGGTTTGAACTTTTTCTTTCATTGAACCAAAATCCATAGCAAAGGAGGTAAAAGGTATGAAAGAGAGCAAAGTGTCACAGAACAAGAACTCCGAGCCAAAAGAGCGGCGATCCGCGACCGGGTTCATAGAAGCCTTCATCAAGGCCGCGACTACGACCGATCCCAATACCCTGCCTCTGGATCCCCACGCGGACGTCGAGCCCATTCTGAAGTATCCCGACGACTTTATAATCGAAGAGTAAATTCGCCACCATCACCTTATGAACAAGCACAAAGACAGTTTCCGGACGATCCGGCAAAGGAGAAAACTGCCATGGCAAAGGCCTTGAGAGGCCCTCGCACTGAAGGCCTCTCGTGTGCCCCTTTCGCATGAGCTGACACATCACTTCTCTCACTTTCCCCCAAAGGGCCGGCGTGGACCTATGGCTGCGATCTCCACCTCCCCCGGGTACAACCGTCGCCAGGCTTCATCCACTGCTTTGACGAAGGCCGGCTCCCGCTGCGAAGGATCCTTATACCGCGGGTCCTGCATGGCTTTGGTGAGCTTTACCTTTATTTCTTGGCGTTCCTCGTCGGTGAGGTACTGCCAAGGTACCGCATTTATCTCACTCATGTAAGAGTCACTCAGCATCTTCCGATCACCTCCTTTGACATTGCTTATTTGAACATAGCCTCAACGTCCTGCCTGCGCCTCGTTTCGAGGTCAGGTATATAAGGAGCATGCAAGACATAATGAGGGTGGCCTTTGTGGACCTTGAGACCCAGCTTCTTGTCGAGCTCCACCATTGCTTCCCCCCAAGTCTTATGTCTTTCAATGAGGCCGTCGAGAATCTTGGTCTTCGTGTCCTGCTCTTCATCCCAAATGGGTTTAAGGAGCTCAATCACTCGGCGCCTTATCTCATTCTCGATGCCTTCGATTTGTTCATCATATACCGATGTCAAACTACTGGCTAGTTGCGCCTCTGACACCGCTATGGCCTCTCCCTTCTTCCTGAGCTCAACGATCTCCTTGGCAATGTCCGCATGATCGTCATCACCTGCAAGAATCTTCTCCCTCAACTGTGCGTTCTTGCTTTCTATCTCCTTAGCAATCTCCGCCTTTTTCTCCTCTATGCCTTTCTGCATACTCAGGAGCCTGGCTTTAGCCT
>JALVSJ010000054.1 GCA_027024445.1 Desulfobacterales bacterium | reverse complement strand
ACCCTTATCGGCCCAACTACAAAAACGTTATTCATGAAAAAATAATCTACAATTTTGTAGTTTAGCTTTTTTGTTTTATCAACTCCCATTCTCATCCCTCCAAATACATAGCACTCATTTGACTTGAAAAGCCTCATACCATAGGCTATAAGAAGTGTTTTCGCAAAAACGACCACAGGGAAAATAAGATCTTGGATTGGAGAAACAGGACATACTGCGGTGAGCTGAGCCCAGAGCATGCAGGTCGCCAGGTGCTCCTCATGGGATGGGTGGATGCCATCAGGGACCATGGCAATCTGCTTTTTATTCATTTACGCGACGTGCGCGGGATCGTGCAGGTGGTGTTTGACCCTGGCCTCAGCAAGCAGAGCTATGACCATGCCACTTATCTCAGGGAAGAGGACGTGGTCCAGGTCAGGGGCAAGGTGGAGATTCGCGCCAAGGGCACTGAGAACCCTTACCTTGCCACCGGCGACATTGAAGTCTATGCCACTGAAATTGAGATCCTGTCCAAGTCCAAGCCCCTGCCCTTCCAGATATCTGAAAAGGCCATGGTGTTCGGTGAAGAGATCCAGTCCAGCCCCGATAAAGTGGATGAAGAGCTTCGAATGAAGTATCGCTACCTGGATCTGCGCCGACCCTCCAGGCAGGATATATTCATCAAGAGGGATCGCATAATCCATCTGGCAAGGGAGGCACTGAGGGCACGCAGCTTTGTTGAGGTTGAAACCCCGTTTCTCACCAGAAGCACGCCGGAGGGTGCCAGGGATTACCTTGTGCCCAGCAGGGTCCATAGAGGAAAATTCTATGCGCTCCCCCAATCCCCGCAGCTATTCAAGCAACTCCTCATGATCGGGGGTATGGATCGATACTACCAGATAGTACGGTGCTTTCGGGACGAAGACCTGAGGCCAAATCGCCAGCCCGAATTCACCCAGCTCGACCTCGAGGCCTCATTCATCGATGAAGGGTTCATTTATGAAGTGGTGGAAGAGCTACTGGTATCCATGTTCTCTGTTGGCGACATATCCCTGCCCAGGCCTTTCCCGCGACTCACCTATGAGCAGGCCATGGAGCTTTACGGAACCGATAGGCCTGATACTCGTTTTGGCATGACATTCAGAGAGGTCACGGATATCGTCAAAGACACAGGATATTCCATCTTTCAAAGAATCATCTCGGCAGGCGGGATTGTCAAAGGCATTTGCGTCAGGGCAAAGGCCCATGAGCTTAGCAAGAACGTATTGCAGAATGAATATGCGCTCAAGATTGTCCCCTCTTTTGGGGCAAAAGGTATGACCTGGATGAAGGTAATTGAGGGCAAACTCCAGTCCAACATCGTCCAGTTCTTTGCCCCGCAAGAGCAGCAAAGGCTCATGGAGAGATTCGAGGCCCGGGATGGAGATGTACTTCTCATGATCGCGGATGAGTCCAGAGACCTTGTTAACGAAGTGCTCGGCAAGCTTCGCCTCCATTTAGCAGAGAGATTGGGACTAATACCTCAAGACAAATATTCGCCCTTATGGGTCACCCATTTCCCTCTTTTTGAAATGAAAGAAGACGGCATAGGATCACAACACCATCCCTTCACCCAGCCGGAACGAGAAGACTTTGACCCTGAAAACATCGAAGAGCTTCTTTGCCTAAAGTCCCGTGCCTATGACATTGTGCTCAACGGTGAGGAACTGGGAGGAGGCAGCATCAGGATCCACCGGATGGAAACCCAGCGAAAGATCTTCAAGGCACTTGGTCTGAGCGACAAGGAGGCTGAGGCAAAGTTCGGATTCTTTCTTAAGGCCCTTGAATACGGAGCACCGCCCCACGGGGGTCTCGCCCTCGGGATGGACCGGGTCATCTCCATGATACTTGGCACGGAATCAATCCGCGAGGTCATTGCATTTCCCAAAAACCGTAGGGCCTTCTGCCCATTGACACAAGCGCCAGCACGGGTGGATCCCGAGCAATTGGAGGAACTGGGAATTACAGTCACTGGGGAGGGGCTGGAATATGATGCAGGTTTTGGACCGGTAGGTGAAAAGGAAGAGCGGCCAAGGCGTGAGCCTCGCGTCACCCGGCAGGAGGTGATTCACGTGGCAAAATTGGCCCGCCTTCGGGTGCCGGAAGAAGAGCTTGATATGTATGCCAGGGATCTTAATTCCATACTCGATTATGTTGAGAAACTCTCTGAACTTGATACTGATAATGTCCCAGCCACAAGCCACGTCCTCCCCATGAAAAACGTATGGAGGCCTGATGAACCTACTGCCTCGGAAGATGTGGAAAGCGTGCTTCGAGAGGCACCCGAGAGAAAGGATAACTTCTTCAAGGTACCCAGGATCCTGGAGAGCTGAGCCATGGAACTGCTGGAAAAGTCCGCCATAGAACTC
>JALVSJ010000053.1 GCA_027024445.1 Desulfobacterales bacterium | reverse complement strand
GGAGATTCAGAATACGGAGCACAGGCTCACGCCTCCATCGGCCATTTCGGACAATGCACTTCAAGAACTGAAAAAAGTATTAAATCAGCACATCGCTTATCGATTGGGGAAAAGGCTCAAGACGATAAAGTACTTGGAGCCTTTATAACATCTCAATGGCACAGGCCATGGAAACACCACCACCACCACACAGTGTGGCCAGACCCAGTTGCTTGCCTCGCTTTTTCATGGCATAGATCAAAGTGACCATGATCCTACATCCAGTGGATCCCACCGGGTGGCCCAGACCTATGCCGGAGCCGTTTACATTAGTGATCTCTCTATTGAGACCCAGTTCCTTTTCAACTCCCAGATACTGGGCTGCAAATGCTTCATTTACCTCTATCAACTCAAAGTCTTCCAGTTTTAAGCCGCTCTTGTTGAGCAGATCCTTTACAGCGGGTACAGGGCTGAGTCCCATGACAGAAGGATGACATGCGCCACGGCCAACGGCCTTAATCCTTGCCAGGGGCTGAATGCCAAGCTCTTTTGCCTTATCTGCGGACATGATGACCATGCCGCTTGACCCGTCATTTATTCCTGAGGAATTACCAGCGGTCACTTTTCCTATCTTGGGTATAAATGCAGGGGGCAGCTTGGCAAGGGCCTCCATGGTGAGGCCGGGTCGGAAATGTTCGTCCTTGTCAAAGATAATGGGAGGTTTCCCTTTTTTCTGTGGAACCTCTACAGGCACGATCTCTTCTTTGAAATCTCCCTCTTTGGTGGCCCGTTCTGCGTTATTATGGCTCCTGAGCGCCACCTCATCCATCTCTTCGCGGCTTATGTTGTACATCTGGGCAACAAATTCCGCGGTGTGTCCCATGATATATGGTTTACCCTTGAACATTTCCAGAGGCATTCCTTCCTTGAGAGGGCCTTTTTCGGGGCCGGGCAACAAGTGAGAGCCACAGTGTAGTGCATGGATCATCCAGTCAACAAATACCTGGTCCTGCAGCCTGCAACCCCATCTTGCTCCTGGGACCACATAAGGCACGCCTGACATATGCTCAGTACCACCTGCCAGGATTATATCAGCCATTCCTGCCTGGATCATGGCCATGCCAGAGACCACAGCCTCCATCCCTGAGATGCAGACGCGGTTAATTGTGGCAGCAGTCACTGTCTCGGGTATTTCGGCCATGAGGGCAGCCACTCTCGCCACATTCAGGGCATCAACTGGCTCCACACAACAACCATAGCGCACATCGTCAATCATGTCAGGTTCAATACCTGCCCTTCGAATAGCCTCTTTCATGGTAACGCTGGCGAGCACCGCTGCATTAACATCTCTCAATGTGCCACCAAATGCTCCAATGGCAGTCCTGCAACCGGAAACTATGACTACATCTTTCATGGGGAATCCTCCGTACTATAGCTACATGTGCTCTGATTTGAGTTCAGCCGGAACGCCCGGCCTAAATGGCCCTACCGGACTGCTCCCTGCCGTCTCCTGGGGATGCGGATTGGTAACAGCCGCATCTAGCGGGAAAGTGCCAGAGTGCATCAGCCTGAACTCTCTTCAAGGGAGCGAAGTATCTCAATATTTTTCGAGATGCGTTTTTGATCTGCCTTTAGATTGGTACGATTGGGTTTGTGCTTTCTCTTGCGAATTATTCTTGTCTTTTTTGTTTTTGAAGCCACTTTAATTCCCTCCAAACGTAAGAGCTATGCCAACCAGGGGGAGCCCAACAACAGGCAATAATCTCAGGTTAGGCAAAGCTGCATATTTATTTGTTTGAGGGAAAAATGTCAAGTCTAATCAGGGATTAGGATATGCCGAAGGCCTCCTTGATATATTGAACCGCATTTCTGAATATGGAGACTCCTTCGCCTTCTTGGCCAAGAATTGGCTTGTCTTTGCGTACTGCTTCCTCCTTAATGCGTGTCCAGTCTGGGTGGTTTGTGAAATGATTAAAGGCCTCCGGATGAGGCATAAGACCGAAGATCCTGCCTGTAGGATCGCAGATCCCGGCAATATCAAGGAGGGAACCGTTAGGATTTGCAGGCCATTGGCCCGCAGCGGGGGAGCCATCCGGATTGGTATAGATTGCAACGATTTGATGGTTATCCTCCAGTCTTCGGAGCACGTCGGCAGAGGCGTAAAACTTGCCTTCGCCATGACGGACAGGAAGCTCCATTTTCTCCAGGCCTTTCGTGAAGATGCAAGGGCTGGAGGCAGAAAACCTGAGGTTCACCCATGTATCTATGAAGTTACCAGTGTCATTGTAGGTCAGGGCCACGGTTCTTTTTGTATAATCCCGGTCCAGTCCTGGAAGAAGTCCGAGGTTGACCAGGGCCTGGAAGCCATTGCAAATTCCAAGGATGAGCTTTCCTTGCTCAATGAACTCTGAAATCTGATC
>JALVSJ010000052.1 GCA_027024445.1 Desulfobacterales bacterium | reverse complement strand
ATTGTAAGCAAGACCTACCGGACAGGGGTCATTACAGACATCGGGGGGTTCGCAGGCGTTTTTTCCCTCAATGTAGAGCACACCCGCAATCCTGTGCTTGTCAGTTCCACGGATGGGGTTGGTACGAAGCTGAAAGTGGCTTTTATGATGGACAGGCACGATACTGTGGGGATAGATCTCGTGGCCATGTGTGTCAACGACATTGTGGTTCAGGGGGCCACGCCTCTGTTCTTTCTTGATTATCTGTCCATGGGAAAATTAGACCTACAGAAGGCTCAGCAAATCATAAAGGGAATCTCCGTTGGCTGCATGGAAGCCAAATGCGCCTTGATCGGCGGGGAGACTGCCGAGATGCCGGGCTTTTATGCCGAAGGAGAATACGACCTTGCGGGTTTTGTGGTGGGCCTTGCTGATAATGAAGAACTGATGGATGGATCTGAAATCAGGGTCGGACAAAGGCTCATCGGAATTGCTTCCAGCGGACTGCATAGCAATGGGTTTTCTTTGGTGCGTAAGGTGTTCTTCGAAGAGAAAAAGATGTCCGTCAAGGAGTATGTAGAGGAATTGGGCCGTACCCTGGGCGAGGAGTTGTTGGAACCCACCCGGATCTACGTAAGACCTGTACTAAACTTGAGGCGCGACTTCCGCATATATGGCGTATCCCACATAACGGGGGGCGGGTTGGTGGATAACGTGCCCCGAATGCTCCCTGGCGCTTGTAAGGCCGTGATAAACAAATCATCATGGAGCAGGCCTCCTATCTTCCATGTTCTGCAATCCCTTGGCAACATTGACGAAATTGAGATGATGAGGGTCTTTAATAATGGTCTGGGACTTGTGATCGTGGTGAGCGAAGAAGACACCTCAGAGATAATGCTCCGCCTTAAGGCCATGGGAGAGACGGCTTATTGCATCGGGTGGATAGAGCCAAGGGAAGAGGATGAGCCCCCGGTGGAGTTTACAGGAACCAATGATTGATGCCAAAGGACCGTTTCCCGTTCTGGTGAGTGCTTGCCTATTAGGTGTCAATTGCAGATATGACGGCGGTCACAGCCTGTGTCAGGAACTGGTGAGATTTTTGCCCCGTATCTGGGCTGTCCCTGTATGCCCGGAGCAAATGGGCGGGCTGCCTACCCCGAGACCTCCTGTGGACATTGTAGGAGGGAACGGCGTGGATGTATTAAATGGCTCTGCCAGATGCATTAGCAGGACAGGTGAAGATGTGACCCGGGCTTTCATTAAAGGCGCCCAAGAAGCCCTCAAGCTCGCACGCATTGCCGGGGCCAATCTCTTTCTTGGAAAAGGAAGAAGCCCTTCGTGTGGTGTGAGGACCCCTTACTGCGAGGGGCCCGATGGCGAGGGCCTTGGGGTCACAGTGGCGCTGCTAAGGCAAGAAGGTATGGAGGTGCTGGAATTGGATCCAGAAGGCCCTTTACCCACCTCTGCCCTTATGAAATATTTATGATCCCAGGACAAGAAGGAGTGAGATTATGTTTGGCCTTGGCCCCACAGAATTATTTATCATTGCGATAATTGTACTGCTCATATTTGGAGCAAAACGACTCCCTGAGATTGGCAAAGGCCTAGGAGGGGCAATACGGGAGTTCAAAAAAGTGAAAAAAGAATTGAGTTCAGATGATTCCGAAAAGGTCAAGCCCACCACTACTTCTGAGCCCACAAATCAGAATAACCCCGTCGCCAAAGTAGAAGAGAAAGTCAAGGACAAGGTCTTGGAGCAGGTTCCAGGTGTGAAAAAGGTCATGGACGCAAAGAAGAAGGTGGACAAGGTCAAGGAAATCGTGAAATAGGGAGGTCCCAGGAATCATGGTGGAACAGTGTGAGATGCCCGAGTACAACCCGCCCTCTGATGAAATCCGGGAAATCCTCCAAAGGGTCAAGAAGATTGCCATAGTAGGCCTTTCACCCAAGCAGGAGCGGGACAGCAACAAGGTAGCCAAGTACCTCATGGAACAAGGATTCGAGGTGATTCCTGTCAATCCTGGTCAAAAGGAGATTCTTGGCCAGAAATGTTACAAATCCCTCAAAGACATACCTTTCCCGGTTGATATGGCTGACCTGTTCCTTAATCCCAAAAGGGTTTCTCCTGTTGTGGATCAGGCAATAGAGAAGGAAATTCCGGTTATATGGATGCAGCTTGGCGTTATCCACAATGAAGCAGCCAAGAGGGCTAGACAAGCAGGCATTAAAGTGGTCATGAACAAGTGCGTAAAGGTAGAGCACCAGGCCCTGGCATTGGCTAACCCCACTGATCAGAAGCGATCTGAGATAACTTGAATTTTTGGATCTTGCCAGACTTTGTGACAGGGAATCCATCAACTACCTTTATATAATCAGGGATTTTTTCCTTGCTCAGGTGGGCTTCCAGCAGCTCTCGAATTTTATC
>JALVSJ010000051.1 GCA_027024445.1 Desulfobacterales bacterium | reverse complement strand
CCGGGCTGCCAACATTTCCTATTCCTGGCTGGGCCTTGGCCTGATAATATTTTCCGCTTTGCTTCACATATTCGGCACGATTCTATATGTATTTTCCATATCCGGGTTTTCCATATTCTTCCTGATCATCGGCTCTGTGCTTTTCCTATTCGGAAAAGACGTTACCAAAATCATACGATTTCCACTTGGCTTTCTTGTTTTCATGTTTCCATTACCTCTTGCAGTGTTAACAGCCATTTCTGTTCCCCTTAAAATGCTTGCAGCAAGAGCGGGAGTGAGGGTTGTTAGGTTATTGGGAATTCCGGTTGTCCGCCAGGGTTTTGATATCACCATCCCCTCAGGGAGCATGGTGGTCGGTAATCCGTGTAGCGGTCTGAGGTCCCTCATCGCCTTTTTGGCCTTGGGAGCTATACTGGCTTACTTTACGAAAACCTCGAATTTGAAAAGAATTCTTCTGTTCTTTCTTGCCGTACCAGTAGCTATCCTTTCCAATGCCTTACGCGTACCCATACTCATCCTCATATCCCATTTTTATGGGATGCAGGCAGCATCACCCGATTCCATTTGGCACGTTGGCACTGGCATGCTCGTATTTATTCTGGGTTTTGCTCTTTTGATGATTTCAGGGAAGGTTTTGCAGTGGAAAAGATAAGCCGAAGGTATTTTATACTAACCGCTGTCTTACTTCTTACATCTGCGGTAGTCTACTTCTTGAGCTACGATACGTTTTATAAGGCCGATGCAGCAGTGGAATCCATTAAAAAGATCCCTCTACAGCTTGGCCAATGGAAAGGCCACGATGTGGCTCTTGATAAAAGGGTCTACGATATCCTGGAGACCAGAGCCATAATAAACCGCAATTATGTCTCCAATGGAAGATCAGTTTTTCTCTCATTGGTCTATTATCCTGAGACAAAAGTGGATTTTCACGCGCCCGAGGCTTGTCTGTCGGGCCGGGGCGTCCAGGTAAGCAAATCACCACAATCAATAGTGATCAATTATAGAGGAAGAAAGGTGAAAATAGGTGTAAACCAGCTTATAAGGCGGCATAACAGCAGCGATGTTTTGTATCTCTATTTTTACAAGGCTGGCAAGTTTGTGGGCAGGGATTATCTCAAACTGAGAATGAATCTGGCGTGGAATAAGTTCTTTAGCACGAGGAGGAGCGGTTCTTTAATTCGGGTATCTACTCCAATTATAGGAGGTAGCCAAGAAAAGGCCTCGAAACTTCTTGCTAATTTCATACAAGATCTCTATCCCTACTTGTTAAGGTATCTGTAAGAATGGCTCAATTTGGAACTCAAAATCGTTCCTCTCACTTTTCACTCGTCACCCGTGACACAAAACAAGAAGCAAAAATTAAGCGTTCGACACCGATTAGCGGGGACTCTGCTCCCATCTTCCCGGCCACTAGCTGCAAAAGTAGCGATGCCTCACCTGTGTCACTGTTCGTCTATCTCCTGTCACAGGTCACTCGTTACTTGTACTTCTCACTAGCCTTTTATACCGGAGTGTATCCATGCCTATTAGACCCATACTCAGAATAAGCATTGTTCTCATCACAATGGCCATTAGCCTTTCATGTAACAACGGAGGAACCATGTCCCAGGAAAAAAACAAATTCCAGGGTATTGATGATATCCCTACTCCTGCATGGGAGAGACTTTCCCAAAAGAAAATCTACTTTGGACACCAATCAGTAGGAAACAACATCATCGAAGGGCTAAAGAAGATTGAGGAAAAGAATCCCCAAATTAGATTAGATATTATTAGAATTCAGAAGCCATCTCGTCTCGAAAATCCTGGCCTTTACCACTCCGAGATTGGCAAAAATGACTATCCAAAGACTAAGATAGAAGCATTCGTTCAGGCCATGCAACAAGGAATTGGGCAAACGGCTAACATAGCCTTCTTCAAGTTCTGCTTTGTAGATATAACCGAAAAGACCAATATCGAGGAACTCTTTGGTTACTATGCCAAAACGATGGAAAAGCTACGCGAGGAATATCCGAATGTTACATTTGTGCACTTTACCGTACCACTTCTCAGGAGAAATAAGCCTTCTCTCAAATCATATATTAAGAAAATCTTAGGGAGAGCGGATGGGTTCTTCGCCGATAGCCACAATATTGCGCGGAATAAATTTAATGAGTTAATTAGGGAAAAGTATGCTGGAAAAGAGCCCATATTTGACCTGGCGATGGTAGAATCTACATACCAGGACGGAAGAAGATGTTCATTTTCAGTCAATGGTAACACATATTACTCACTGGTGCCTGGATATACCAATGATGGTGGGCATCTTAATGAGCTGGGACAAAGGGTGGTAGCAGAACAATTGTTAATGTTTCTGGTTTCCATGGGAAAATGACTCCTTTCAAAGGAGCAACGAATACGGAGACCTCTTATCGCTTAATACACCATGCAATTTATACGCAAGATAATAGAAGCGCTGAGAAGGAATAGAAAAGAGAAGTACCTGAAAAGACTTATGGGAAACGGTCTTACACTAGGCAGGGACGTTGAAATCATAGACACATTCTTCTTCGATCCGTCCCATTGTTATCTCATTTCCATTGGAGACAACTGCACCATTTGCCCTGGCGTAAGACTGATCGCTCATGATGCGAGTACAAAGAAATTTCTAGGATACACAAAGCTAGGAAAGATAATAATTAAGGAAAACTGCTTTATTGGAGACTCAGCCATTATCTTGCCCGGTGTTACCATTGGACCTAACTGCATCATTGGCGCTGGATCTATTGTAACTAAAGATATTCCTCCAAGTACAGTTGCAGCAGGCAATCCAGCAAAAGTAATAAGCCCTCTCGACGAGTATCTAGAGAGGATCAAGGGAATGGCTGAGGGCAAGAGAATTTTCGGAGAAGATTACTTCATTGAAAATCTGGATCAGAAGAAACTCAAAGAACTCCTAAACTCAATCGGAGACGGCATAGGCTTCATAGTTTAACCCATCTCGAAATTCAGCATAAAACAACTTACTACGACCGACCAACGATTCTCATTCAAAATCAAGAAATCATAATTCAAAATTAGCCCCTGGCTGCAGGCCGCCAAGCCTCCTAGCTTCCCATCCTTCTGGCATGTTGCAACCTACAATAAGCAGAGTAACTGGCTATGATTTACTTGTTCGTACTTGCAAAATCGACCCAAAAAACAAAATAGACTAGATAGACCAAATAGACTAAATTGACCAAACCGCCCAAACCGACCAGATAAACCAAATAGACCAAACAGACTAAACGGACTAGGCAGACCAAAATGACCAAGATCACTCGCTTCGAAGACCTCGACTGTTGGCAACAATCTGTTAAGTTGACCACAGAGATATATGAGGTCACCAACAAAGGTGAATTTGCAAAGGATTTCGGATTTCGTGACCAACTCCGACGTGCAGCGGTATCAATACCATCCAACATCGCCGAGGGAAAAGAGCGTGAGACCATAAATGAGTTTGTGCGCTTTCTCTACATTGCCAAGGGCTCTGGAGGGGAACTTAGAACGCAGCTGTTGATTGCCGAAAATATAGGTTATCTTTCTACAGACAAGGCAAGAGATCTGCGTGGGAAAGTCGAGAAGGTTAACGGAATGATTGCCAATTTGATCAAGGCGTTGAAAACTCGGAGGAAATAACCTTTCTAGCCTTTCGCGCCTTAACCCTTTCTTGCTTTTCTCGCATTTAGCGACCCAATAAACCCAACGACCCAATAAATCCAATGCCCCATAACCTGTGAGCTACATCTCATGCCCCGCTTCCTAATCAGACAAGAAGACCCATTCAAGTATAAAGGAGAGATCGCCGAGTTCTGGAGGAAAGATCTTCCAGACACTCCTGAAGGACGCCTGGAATGGATGATGAATGGTAATCCGGCTGGACCTGCGACATGGTTCTTTGCTTTCGACGCTAAGAACGGAGAACTTTCAGGAATGATCTCCGTAATGCCAAGAGATTTGTTAGTAAATGGCCAAAAAATGAGGGCCGGAATAATGGGGGATCTTGTAGTGGCAGAGCCCTATAGGGTGTTTGGTCCGGCACTTTCTCTTGTTAAAGCTGTCACGAATTCGCTGGCCAGCCTAGGACTTGACTTCATTTACACAATACCAAACAGAGAATCCGAGAAGCTCATTGAGCGCGCGGGCTTCACCGAACTCGGACAATTTGTCCACTTGGTTAGACCGGTAAATCTGAGATATTACCTCAACAAGTACACTAATGGACTTTTTAAACACCTTCCCGAAACAATAGGGAGAGTAGTTCTCAAAACTATTTCTCTTCAAACATATGTACTTTCTGGCAATGTTAGGGAAGAACCATCGATCACTCGTGATATTGAGGCTTTGTTGGAAAGCGAGGAAGACAAGAGACCGGTAACATCCTTGAGGACTTTTGAATTTTTAGATTGGAGGTACGCTAAAAATCCCTTCGGTCGTTTTCGAATAATCACTTGTTGGGACAGGAGAGGTAGCAAATTGCTCGGCTACCTGATTTTTGTTATCGGAGGTGCCCAGCTAAGCATCTATGATACTTTTTTAAAGAGCAATGTATCGTTTTTAAGGCTTGTCAGAAAAGCGGAGCGAATTGCTTCAGGGAATCAATGCAAGGGCCTATACGTGAGACTACTCGACAGCAACCCAATGCAGCCACTTTTTAGGAAATGCGGTTTCTTAGACACAAAAGATAGGGCTCCTATTATGGTTTACACTGAAAAACCGATCGACTTGAAGGGATGGGATTTTTTCAGCGGCGACAGAAACATCTAAGTTTAAGGTAGAGAAGAGCTCTGCGTCATATGCTTGCCCTGTTAAATTCTGTAAGACTATTTAATCAGGGTCGCTCTGCGGTTATCTAGAATTATGGAACTCAAACTGATGCAAATAACCCACGACCTAGCTATCGGTGGCCTCCAGCAGGTGGTCGTCAATTTATGCAAATTTATTGACAAAGATAAATTCGATGTTTCAGTGCTTTGCTTGCGGGCGCTTGGGCCTTTCACAAAGGACGTGAGAGAAATGGGAATAAAGGTCCATTTCCTCCCACAGCCCCAAAATGGCACTGATTATTTGTCGTTCTTGAAAGTAGCAAAAATCCTAAGAAAAGAAAAGGTTGACGTCATCCATACTCACAATACGCAGCCGTTCATAGATGGAACATTGGGTGCCTTGCTCTCGGGGCGCAAAATTAGGATCGTCCACACTGACCATGCTAGAGATTTTCCTGACAAACGGCGGTATATGTTTGCTGAATGGCTTATGTCTCATTTTGCATACAAGGTAGTAGGAGTTTCTGAACACACATGTCAGAACCTAATCAAATACGAGAAAATATCGCCTAAGAAACTTGTGACCATTCATAATGGAATCGACGGTTCAAAGTTTAATATCCAAATTGACAGAGAAAAAAAGAAAAAAGATCTTGGCTTAACTGGCTTTGATCCGATAATAGGGTTAGGCGTTCGATTGACAGAACAAAAAGGCATCACGTATCTCCTCAGGGCAATGCCCGAGATCATCAAGCATTTCCCGAGAGTAGCATTGGTGATAGCTGGGGAAGGACCACTCGAACAGGATTTGAAGAATGAAGCAAAGACATTGGGGATCGAGAAAAGTGTGTATTTTTTAGGCCCCCGGCTCGATATGCCAGAGCTTCTCAAATTGTTTGATCTCTACGTACTACCCTCTCTATGGGAAGGATTGCCAATGGTTCTGCTAGAAGCCATGGCAGCAGGCTGTCCAATTGTGGCGACTGATGTTGGGGGAGTCCGAGAGGCCATACGGAACCAGCAAAACGGATCTTTAGCCCCACCCAGGAAGTCCGAGGCACTTTCTAAAGAAATACTCAAGATCCTGATTGATGAAGGGACAAGCTACAAATACACAGCAAAGGGTAGACAGATTTTTGCCAGAGAATTCAGCGCTAGTGTTATGGCCAAGAGATATGAATCATTATATTTGACTGGCCTAACATCGTGAAATCGACGTCCCTTACAAAGCCCGATGACTGGAAGGGCTACTACAGAGGCAGGCCCAACCCTTCGAAGATTCCGAGATACCTCGAAAAGATTCTGTCTGACGAAGTTTGGAGTAGACCCCCGGGAAATGTTTTCGAACTTGGTTGCGGCCTGAGTGCTTTCTTAATAGAGAGCGCAATTTTAGGATGGAGAGTTTCCGGCATAGACTTCAACAGCTTGGCTATAATTCAATTAAAAGATTTTTTTTCGACACGTGGGTTAAAATATCAAAAGCTAATTTGCGAAGATCTCCTGTCAGCGAGAATTGATAACATCGACGCTAATCATGACCTATTAATTTCCTTCGGCGTGCTAGAGCATTTTAAGCATCCTGAAACGGTTCTTAATAAGTGGAAGAGAACACTGAAGCGGGGTGGGAGAGTACTCTCATTTGTTCCTAACCTATACTCTATAAATGCAAGCCTGCTGAGAAGGTATGACTACGGATCATGGATAAAACACATCCCAATTTCCCCAGAAGGACTTGACGAAATTCATGTAAAAGCTGGCCTGAAGGTGATCCGGAAAGGAGTTTACTCTGGGCCTTTTGACTTGAACATGCTGATTCCGTGGGGCAAGCTGAACGATAGGTGGCCGCTGGCTTTTGTAAGGCTTTTGAGGTACATAGGTACCGCGGTATCAGCCCTTTCTTCTTTGATCAATACCAATTTACACAGCAAGTTGCTTAGCCCCATTATCTGGGGCTTGTATGAGAACAATTAATAAACTACCACCGAGCAAGCTCGGTGGTTTTATGAGCCGAACAAGTTCGGCTGATCGTTTGCTGACATTGTTGGTTGGCGTTGATCTTTGATATATTGCTGTGAGACCTTTGCACAACCTGCCAAAAATTGTCGTTTTGGAAAAAAAAGCTAAAAAATTTTGGTCGAACGGAGTGCTGGAAGACGTAAGTACTGATAGATATTGATTTTTGTTGGTTTTGCAATAACGCCTAACATATTTAAATTACTTGTAAAATGGCAATATTTGTAATACTATTTCTTCCCAACAAATGCGACAAATAGGGGGAGGAAATGCCTGCGGGGCGAAGCATATTTCATTGGGGCGTATGAAGATTTCAGTGACACTTATAGTTTTGTCTATGACCTGGAGCATTTTCGCGGAAAGGCTGATCTGGCAGCCTTGCCCTGTGGAGTAAGGGGATATGTCCATTTGTCTTCGGATTTCCGTCGGCCCGTACGAGAGCACCCCGATTTGGGAGGGCTCGAGCAACGCGCATCAGGATCTTTTCCTATGCCGGAACTTAGGGTTCAAGCATTCGAAACGTACATTGGACTGAAAAGACTGGACAGACTAGATAGACAAAAGGGACAAACTCGATAGAGCAGACCAGCAACAATCTCACGCTAACCGACATACCCAGGAATAAGG
>JALVSJ010000050.1 GCA_027024445.1 Desulfobacterales bacterium | reverse complement strand
GCCATGGTGTTTGCAGTGTAAAGCCCAACACACGACCCCGCGCCACAGGCCATAACGGGGAGCTGGGATTCTGCTTCCTGAGGTGTCATCTTGCCCGCCTTTACCTGGCCCACCAGGGCAAAGCCCTCGATTGGATGGCGTTTTTTCCCCTCCACGATATTTGCTTTCATGGGGCCGCCTGTCAGAATTACGGCAGGAAGATTCAGTCTGCCTGCAGCCATAAGCATCCCCGGCGTTATCTTGTCGCAGCTTGTCACCCCCACCCATCCGTCCAGGCAATGGGACAGCACCATTATCTCTATGTTGTCAGCAATATGCTCCCTGCTGGGAAGACTCAGGCGCATCTCCACATACATGGCAATACCATCGCATACCCCGGGCACACCCCACTCAAAGGGCACGCCGCCGGCATCCCTGATGCCCCTCTTTACTTCTTGGGTAAGCTCGTTGAGATGGATATGGCCTGGAATTATGTTGTTATAACTGTTGGCCACTCCAATAAATGGCTTGCCGGCATCAAGATCATCCTTTTTCAGCCCGGTTGACATCAACAGGGCCCTGTGTGGTAGTGTAGCGATATCCTTCTTAAGTATGTCTGAACGCATAATACCTCCTCAATTGGTAAGCATGCCCGTTTCCAGCTCCAGGATTGCCTTTCTTGGCAAAATGGATATATTCATCATTGAACACAAGCTATTAAATTCTCCGGCTGCCTTCAAGTGAAATCTCTTGCCCAAAGGTACTATGATCAGTTAGCATTATACATGCAGTATTGGGGGATGCACCCGCGGTGCTCCCATGAGGCGGATACATGAAAAAATACCTTTGCATAATACTCCTTCTTACTTTGCTTCCTTTGGGCCATGCCCGCGCCGCAGACATACCCTTCAGGCCCGGAGAAAAAATAAGTTATTTTCTTCGCTGGGCCAACATAAAGGCTGGACAGCTTACACTTGAAATCGCCCCCCCCTGCCAGCGTTAAGGGTAAGAAATGCTGGCATTTCATCATGATAGGGAAGAGCTCAGGGATCGTAGATGTCTTTTACAAGGTCCGGGATCGAATCGATGCTTACACCAATCTCGCCATGACACACTCAGTCTTTTATGCAAAAAAATCCAGGGGTTCAAAGCAAAAAGACGAGCAGATTGACTTTTTTTGGGATCGACAGGAAGCTCGCTATTCCAAGAATGGCCGAATCCGCAAGACGGTGAAGGTCCGGCCCGGCACCTTTGACCCCCTCTCAATATTCTATTTCTTCAGATTGAAACCGCTGAGGCCCGGCCAGATAATACGAGTCCCCATTTCAGATGGAAAGAAATGTGTCATGGGGCAGGGCAAGGTGGTAAGGCGGGAGCCTGTTAAGATTGGGAAAAACTCATATGATTGTGTACTGGTGATCCCGGATTTGAAGCAGGTCGGGGGAGCGTTCCGTCATGGCAAAGGCTCTCAGATGAAAATGTGGTTCACCTCGGATCGCTTACACATACCCGTGAAGGTGGAGACAAAGGTAAAGGTTGGCACATTCCACCTGGAACTGCAATCTTTTACCAGGGGAATCCAGACCTCAAACTCTACCATCCCCACTGATCTTCCTGCCAGGCAGGAACTCACCGGTCTTCGCCCCTAGCCCCGGTTCCACGCGATTTTCTCTCCATCTGTTCGCTCCTTCATAAAGTACCGACACTTTCCGCAAACCTATCAAGCTTTTACACTGCTAACAACGGAATAAGTTAGTTACCCCGGCAATGTACGCAAACCGAGCCCCGCATTGACTAGTAATGACTCTCTGGCCAAAGGACCATAACCCCTTTCTACCTCAGGTTTTTTTATTGTCAAAGAGGCCTTTTTAGGATTTAATATTTGTGCTTGATCCAACTCTTCCTTCTGACCGGGGTCTGACAGTGGGAAACAAGAACACAGTGTTACTTGCATTGGTGGCCTTCTTAGCTATTTGTCTGGCAGCATTGGGATGTTCTCAACGGGACAGCGAGGAGACGCCCAAGCCTCAGAAGGTAGTGGTCAAGATTGAACGACCTCCCGAGCCTGTTGAAAGCCTGAACCAGGAGGAAAAGGGGGAAGAGCAAGAGGCTCCCGATGTCAAGAACACAGCCATGGTCCAGGCAAAAGAAGGGCCTCAGGCTATGCAAGGACCCGCGCCGACTGAGCCTGTTAGTATTGAGACGGCCCCCGAACCTGCACAACATGAGGGCGAAACCCAAGAGGATACGCGAGCGCTCCAGACTCAAAACAAAGAAGGCTGGTACTTGGTGACCGGCCAGGACACACTGATCATTGTAGCAGGTAGTTCTCAGGTCTACTCGGACCCTTACAAGTGGCCCGGCCTCCTGAGACTGAACCTGGACAAACTCGAATCCTCAGGACTTACACCTGGTCTGGAAGCGAGGGAA
>JALVSJ010000049.1 GCA_027024445.1 Desulfobacterales bacterium | reverse complement strand
TAAAGTGTGAATTACCGATACAGCTCCAACAATTGTCTCTGCCTCAAGTGCAGCTATGCCAATAACAGCACCTCCAGCGGTAATGATATGCCTCCCCAAGCATTACGATACCTCCACCAACTATTTCTCCCCAATTTTTAAGACCGGGTGGATCAACATAATTCACCGGATCATTTTGGACACAAGCATATAGGTTCAGACCCTCAATCTTCCACCCTGTCGGATCCGCCCCCAAGTAACTCCCAATTTCGGGGTGGTAGTACCTAAAGTAATTATAGTGCAGGCCTGTTTCGTTGTCAAAACACTGCCCCGGGACGCGGAAGGGGTTGGAGATGGTGTTGAAAGTGACGGTTACTTCTCCGAAGGGTTTATAATTGGCGGACCAAACGATGGTGCCGTCTTGATCGGTGATCCGTTGTAGAGTACCAAGGTGGTCGTTGTGGAAGTAGTAGAACTTATCATCAGGACACGGTGTTCTTCCGAACTCCGAGGCTAAAATACCCAAATCATCGGTGTTTACCACTCCATCACCGTTCACACCACCGCTGCAGGGAGATGCTTCGGAACAATCAGTTCGATTATAAACATCTGCAAGGAACGCTAAATCAGCTCCGTCCACATCATGGTTTGTGTCAATATTGGCGAGGCATCTTCTGGATTCTACTATAGCGATACGATTGTGGCCGATGCAGATGTAGTATCTTATTACTTCCTCCCCCGGTGTTTCCTCAGAGATGGTGTTTCCCAAGAGATCATAATGAAAGATGATTGTTTCCCCACCCGAGGTTCTTATTATTCTCCGGCCGATGCCGTTGTAGGTATATTCTCCAAGGGTTGATCCATTTTTCGATGCGCTTATATTATAAGCCGGTTGTTCTGGTTGTAGGCAAATGTTTTTGCGCTCATGGAAGTTGCATTTCGGTTGTTATCGTAGCTGAGGCTCAAGGGGGTGCTGCCGTTTATCAGAGATATCCCGCTTGTGCCAATGGAATTATTATTTGTAATAACGGGTTCACTTTTTCATCATATCCCGGTAAGTAGGCAAAGGAACGACTTTTACTTTACTTCTCAAAAATTCAGTCATCTCACGATTCGCCAGATTGTAAAAATAAACGGTGTTTTGTGGTTCAAAAAGAACAATTTTCCACAACCACACAAAAGATTGCTCTATACAATCTATTTTCTCGTATCCGATTCGCTCTCTTTTCCAAGTTTTTCTAATTATTAAGAATGTAGGAAATACCTCCACTATTGCAATGTGTTTTAGAGCAACGATAATTATTCCAGCTGCCAAAAAAATACCAACAGCTTTTTGAGCGAATCCTGCACTGTTATTGAAAATTACCAAGAGTAACAGACCTCCAGTTATATAGTGCAAGATTACCATGGTAACATTACTTACGTACAGGCGTCTTGGTTGATTATTCATACGAAACTCCAATCGATGCCGAAAAGGTAAAAGATTCATACGTCTAAGTATAGTCCAACTAAGGTCCAGGGACATATTCATAAAATGGATCGGGATCAGTAAATAATACATCGTAAATAGGAAACTTACTCCTTGGTGGGATAGCATTTTTTTGTCAGCATCCCCCTCCGGCCTTGGCCCTCTCATAAGAATGCCAAAGTTTTTACTAACCGGGTCATAAAGAGTTGCGATACTGCCAACTGGACTACTGGGTGAGTCAACGCTATATTCTATAGCCCTTTTTAACTCGCAAAAATCTCCAGTCCAGAATCCGATCCAGGGGCCGTGACCAAAACTTCATCACAACTCTACACCGGGTTCACCTACTTCAAAAACCTTTTTGTTGGCAGAAGGATTTCCCAAAATAGTGTGGCATTCTTTCCGTTGCCTGTTGAAGGAGGTTCCGGGATTCCTTGCCGGGATCACTATCAGCAGCTTTGAGTGCAAAACCAGGATTGATCGATAGAAATCTCTGATCATAAAGATTAAGCCCTTTTTACGAGAAACTAGTGTGTTATTCTTGACGCCAGGATAATCTTTACAATAAATAGGCTGCAGAGAATGTAAATTACTATTGCGGAAATTATCCACATGAAGTGTTTTTTGTACTTAATTTGATACTCCAATAATTTTTCGTCCAGCAATATCTTCGGTTTGAATAATTGACTGTCCTCTTTAACTAGTTTCCAGACTCTACGAGGTGATGCAATTATACCGGTGGGTTTTTGAGCCTCCGCAAACATTTTGTTGAAAACAGCGCTGTGGTTTGCTTTCATGTGATCAAAGATTTTACGTCTAATCTTAAGTATCCTATATAATGTGATAGCAAAAGCTAAAAAAAATATATTGTAAGCCAGGAGGACGGCTAGTTCACCTACTTTCATGACGCACCTTTTTCAGGTATTTTCTGTGTGACCAGAGAATCATGCATCCGCTTAGCAT
>JALVSJ010000048.1 GCA_027024445.1 Desulfobacterales bacterium | reverse complement strand
ATGGTGTTATTGAAATAAGTGAAGGAGTTAACATTGATATTACTGTAGATGGCAAGCTTACGGGAATAGAGATATTGAACGTGTCCAAGAAAATGGATATCGATACGATCCTGTCTTACACACTCGAACTGGATCAGGGTATACTGGCCCAGAAAACAACCGAGGGGACCACTGGGAGCTGAAAGGGTTAAGGATTTATAGAGACCGAGGGTATTACAGATAAGACACTGGTGTGCTCTGGCAATATTTCGAACCTGACGCAGCAAGTGCCAATTGCCTTTAGTCAAATGGTAGCATCCAATTTTCGGAGGTCTTTATCCCATCCCAGAATCTTTTGGTCGGCTGTAACAACGGTGGCCGAGTGTACCATTGCTGTTGCCACAATTATACGATCGGCCGGATCTCCATGGAAGTTCCTTAGGCCGGCCGACCTGAGAGCGATGGCACCATCAAGCGGAATTTCCCTCAAGCCATTTTGTAGCAATTCCAGGCGCCACGCATAAAGGTCCATATTGACTTCAAGCCGTCCCTTGCTCACCAGCATCCCAATCTCCCAAAAGCTGATGGCAGATACACTCAACTCACCCTCGGCCAGGGCCTGATTCACTTTCTCCAGGGCTCTGGCTCCTAAACGAGGACTTCCTTCATCCAACCAGACGAGGACATGGGTATCAAGCAGTAGCATTACGCTGCATCCCACTCAATGTCCAAAGGCGTGATCAAATCATCCTTGCTTCGCACCTTGTCCTTGTGGAATCCAAAAAGGGTCTTGGGTGCACGCGAATAAGGCCTCAGGATACAGACAGGCTTTCCATTCTTAGTAATGGCAACTTCTTTCCCCGTCCTGCGCACCTCATCCATGACCCGGAGGCATTTTGCCTTGAATTCTGATGCCTTCATGGTCTCCATTGACTTCCCCTCCCATAATCCATAATAAGGTTCCCTGTTCAGCCTGGCAATTATAACCATAGTCATGACCATAGTCAATAAAAATACCTACTATCCGGGCGATAGCTGGGGATTTCATCAGATTATAAGTCAGCTTGGATGCAGGATAAGAGGCGTTCTATAGGCCTCCACGGAATATTCGAATACCTGGATTTCCCCTTGCGTGGAGGTAATAAAAAATGGCAAAATTCGAAGCCCCCCTGGAATTCTCAGATAAAGCTCATGACAAGGAGAGTATGTGATGAAGAGCTACCGAAAGGAACTGTGGTTTAATGTGCCAGCCCGGATGGACTTCGTAAATATCACCCCTGAGGTGGAGAAAGCTGTCCAGGAAAGCGGGGTCAGAGAAGGTCTGGTGTTGTGCAATGCCATGCACATAACCGCCTCGGTATTTATCAATGATGATGAGTCGGGGCTTCACCACGATTACAAGGTCTGGCTTGAAAAACTGGCCCCCCATGAGCCAGTTTCCCAGTACCGCCATAACGTGGGCGAGGATAATGCCGATGCCCACATGAAACGCCAGATCATGGGAAGAGAAGTGGTGGTGGCAATTACCGAGGGCAGACTGGACTTAGGGCCCTGGGAGCAGATATTTTACGGGGAATTTGACGGCAGGCGGAGAAAAAGGGTGTTGATTAAGATTATAGGGGAGTGAGTAGGGAATTAAACTGAAGGCTGAAGACCGAAGACTGAAGACTGAAGGGTGTTATATCAGGTCACGTAGCCCTGGATCGCTCTTGATTGGAAATGCGGAGATATATGATCCCAGATTATGCGCCAATATTCAAATTGGCTTGTGGAGCAATGTGTAGCACTCTTCTGGCGTCACCTGTTTGATGAAAGGCAATGGGACATGGTTTTGCCACATTCGAAGCGGCGCCGGAAGATCCTTTTCAGACTGCATCTGACTCCATACAGGGGGGCGGTCCTCCCCGCCTGCCTGGCTCCGGACGGCAGACAGGCCTGCCCGGCGGGCAGGGCTCACGGGATGCCCGAGAGCACCGTGATGGGCTGCGTCATTCGTAACCTGAGCATCCCTACTCGGACCGCCGCGAGAGTTCAAGGAAGGCTCATTCGGTAGATGCAGTCTTCCAAGGACCTCCCGACGCTGCTTCCCTGCCGCCGGCGGCAGGGCGAACATCCCATTGCCTTAAATAGATTTGGCCGGCCTTCGCGCATAATCTGGGATAATCCCTTGGAGATAATATGACACAGCAATTACACGTAGACCGAAATGACCCCTGGGTAAAGAAAGTCCTCGTGCAAATGCCCGTCCCCACCCTAAAGGACAACACGGCAGATGCAGACAGACTCAGACGGGCTGCCACAAAGGCAATCGGCGACTCAAACCTATCCATCCCTTATTCTCTTCTCAAGGACATACCCAAGAGGCTAAGAGAGCTAAACTACAATTGTGAGGTCGCGGCCTATGAAGATGATACTGGGTGGACACTGATAGATATCTTTCCCCCTCGGGATCCGGACACTATCTACGGAATTGCCATGGACCTTGGTAGCTCTACTATCGTAACCCGGCTCGTGAACCTTCACAATGGTGAGACGGTCAAGGAAACCTCATTTCATAATCCCCAGGTCAAGGTTGGTGCAGATATCCTGACCCGCATCCACTACTGCAGTCAGCCAGGGGGGCTTGAGCAACTTAAAGAAATGTTGCTCTCAGAAATTAATAAGAGAATCACGGGGATGTGCAAAGAAGTGGGGCTGGGACGGAACGAAATCGTGGCCTTTTGCGCTGCAGGGAATACCACCATGACCCATTTCTTCCTGGGACTTGATCCTTACTGGATATGTAGAGAGCCATACATCCCCGTGGTGAACAGACCGGAGATTATTACCAGCAAGGACATAGGCCTTTGCATTAATGAAAGGGCTCCGGTCCTTGTCCTGCCCAACGTAGGGAGCTATTTCGGGGGAGACTTGATCGCCGGTATCCTTGCCTCTGGCATGAACCACATGGATGAGGTTTGCTTGCTGGTTGACGTGGGAACCAACGCTGAAGTGGTGCTGGGCAACCAAGATTGGTTGATGGGTTGTGCAGGGGCGGCGGGACCGGCCCTTGAAGGCGGAGTTGCCTCCATGGGCATGATGGCAGGTCCGGGTGTTATTGACAGGGTCTGGATCGACCCGGAGACCCGGGAGATTGAGTATCACACTATTGATGATCTACCTCCTGTGGGGATTTGCGGATCAGGCCTCATTGATCTGGTAGCCCAATTATATCTCTGGGGATTGATTGACCTGAGGGGAAAATTTGTACCCCAAAAATGTGGTAAGCGATTGATTGAAATTGACGGCATCAAGCACCTGGTTGTTGTGCCTGCTGACCAATCTGGCACCGGACAGCCCCTTACTTTGAGCCAGCCCGACATAGACTCCCTCATAAGATCAAAGGCTGCCATGTATACAATTCTAACCACCATTACAAAGACCGTTGAACTATCCCTCAATGATATCTCCAGGTTCTTTATTGCTGGTACCTTCGGCTCTTACATTGACCCTCGTTCAGCCATTGTCCTGGGGATGATTCCTGATCTGCCGCTCGAGACCTTTGTGCCGCTGGGGAACACGTCTTTGCAGGGCGCTACCCTCGCATTAATTTCCCGCCAGGCAAGAAAGGAATGCCTTGAGATCAGGGATAAGATCACCTACCTGGAGCTTAATGTGAACCAGGAATTCATGAATCTCTTTAGCGCTGCCAAATTCATCCCTCACACGGACAAGACCCTGTTCCCGTCGGTGAAACAGATCGAGTCCTGATTGCCCCGACAGGGCTTAGTTATTGACAACCTACAGGCCAGGCATTTAGAATGCCTTTAACTTTGACGGCTTCGTAAAAAGTCCATCTGCGGCGTTGCGCTTCATCTTTCGTCATTCCGACGTACTACCAAGTACGCCTCATTCCTCAAGATTCGCGCGCCTTGCACCTGGAGCTTTTTACTGTGCCGTCTCCATTGAGGACTTTTTACAAGTCCATCAAGTTTACAAATACGACTGTACTCAGAGCTGTCCAAAATCGATTTTACGAGAAGGCAGGGGAACGGGATGTTCCCGAAGCGGCGTATTTTGGACCCGTAGCCAGGACGGTGAAGGGGCCAAAATAACGCAGTGAGCGGAGCTACGACGGCGCAGCGAACGTAGCAGAGGGAATATGCCGTTTCCCTGCCAAAGTGGTTACAAATTGAAAACCTAATTTTCTGAATTATAATACTGGGTTCATAACCTATTGATATAACTAGCCTGACTCCCCAGTTGAAAGTCGATTTTGGACACCTATGAACTGTACTTTGTATGAGATCGAGGCCTCGCCTCGATTTTTGTGGCGATCCGGGGCCAGACGGAAACCCGGTTAATAAACAACCGAGAGGTGAGATATGAAGCAAAACAAGAGAGAGGGTGGTGGCTCCAGGAAGGCGAAAATCGTCCTGGCTTTGGTAGTGATAATTGCCCTTGCAGTATTTACCCTTGTGGACATGGCAATAAATTCCATCAAGCCCAAGCCGTTGAGTATCACGCATGAAAAAACCGTTAAGGGGTCTGCCTTTGTCCGTACCAATATGGCCCTCATAAACCAGATGCTGCACAACTGGATGCCAAACGATATCTTCTGGCCCACGGTACTGCTAGATAACATGCCCAATTTTCAACTGGGAGAACTGGAAGTTGTCCGGTACAACGTGAGGGTGTTGAGGGATAATCTGTCCAGGATGAGGACAACTGACAAGCTGGACCCGGCGGTGGAAAAGGCCTTTAATGCCCTTTCTAATGATCCTTTTAAATGGTGGTTCCCCTCAGCCGAGAGCAAGTGGAAAGAAGCCTATAATCACCTGCAGAAGTATCATCAGAATCTCCTGTCAGGCACGTCCTCGTTCTATCCCAGGGCCGATAATCTGATAGAACTGCTCAGCCAGTATGCCTCCCTGATGGGTGGGGTTAATACTCGATTGATCCACGCCCCCCACGACATCCGAGAAGTCCTCGCACTGGAGGCTGAAAAGGGCCAGGAACATTCCAAAGAGCTTGTCCAGGTGAACATCCCGTGGTACCGGGTAGACGATAATTTCTATTATGCCCAGGGTGTAGCTTATGCCTTAAATGAATCCTTTAAGGCCATTCGGGTTGACTTCATGAATGTGCTGGTGGATAAGAATTCCCTCATCCTGGTAGACAAGATACTTGAAGATCTGAGCAGATGCAATTTCGAGCCCCTGATAGTGTTCAACGGAGACCCGGGGAGCATATTTGCCAACCACTCCCTTAACCTGTCAAGCATCTTTAATGACGCAAGGCAAAAGGTAAATTCTCTGATAGTAGCCTTGAGGGAGGGGTAGCGCAGGGTCATCTCATGCATGAAATGTCCATTGCCCAGAGCCTGCTGGAGATAATAAGAGAGGAGATGGAAAAAAATGACGCAAAGGTCCTGCGGTCCGTGCGGCTGCACATAGGGCAATTGACGGCAATCGTGCCCGAGTCCCTCTCTTTCTGCTTTGAAGTCATGACGGCGGGTACAGACCTGGAAGGGGCAAAACTGATAATGGAAATTATCCCCCTTGTGGGCTGTTGCGAGAACTGCAAGAAAGAATTTTCTATTGAAAACTATGCCTTTGAATGCCCTTTTTGTCGCAGCACAGAGATCAAAACTATATCAGGAGAAGAACTGTCCATTGTGGAAATGGAGGTAGAGTAATGGAAGGAGGCAGCATATGAAGGTCTCGGTCGTAAAAAATATCCTGGAGGCAAACGAGCGGATCGCCAGGGAGAACAGGGTCCTTTTCGATGAAAAAGGGCTAACTGTGATGAATTTGATGAGTTCCCCTGGTGCAGGGAAGACCACCTTGCTGGAAAAGACCATCGATGCCCTGAAAGATAGACTTCGCCTCGGTGTAATTGAAGGGGATATACAGTCATCCCAGGATGCAGAGAGAATAGCCAGTAAAGGTATCCCAGTGGTTCAGATCAACACGGGCGGGGCATGCCATCTTGATGGCAATATGATCAGGGATACTTTTGGGGAGTTTGATTTTGATAACCTTGATCTTCTGGTAGTGGAAAACGTGGGGAACCTGGTCTGCCCGGCAGAGTTCAAGGTGGGAGAAGATTTCAAAGCCATGATCCTCAGTGTCACAGAGGGTGATGATAAGCCTTCAAAATACCCCCTGATGTTTCATGAATCAGGCGTATTGCTCGTTAATAAGATCGACCTCTTACCCTATGTGGATTGTAGCATTTCCAAGATCAAGGAGGAGGCACTCAAGATAAACCCCCAACTGACCATCTTCGAGATCTCCTGCAAGACCGGCGAAGGCCTGGATAACTGGTTTGCCTGGCTCGAAGAGTTTGTTGAGCGTAGAAAAGCTTCTTATTCTGCTAATGCCTAAGCGGTACAGAGGCACCATAAAGGGAATCGTCCAGGGTGTGGGGTTCAGACCCTTTGTATATCAATTGGCCACGCGGTTTAACCTGAGTGGCTTTGTTAGCAACACGCCCGCCGGTGTCATACTCGAAGTAGAAGGTGAACATGGGGACATTGCGCATTTCCGCAAGGCCCTGCTCTCCAGTCCCCCTCCCCTGGCCCATATTGCCTCGGCGGAGTGGACCGAACTCCCGCCTCTTAAGGAACACGGCTTCGTCATCAAGGAGAGTCAAATAGGTGAAGAGCGATCAGCACTCATATCACCCGATGTGTGCATATGCGAGGATTGCCTGAGAGAGCTTTTTGACCCAGCCGACAGGCGATATCGCTATCCGTTCATCAATTGCACGAATTGCGGTCCCAGGTACACCATCATTCAGGACATCCCATATGATCGAGCCACCACGACCATGAAAGTCTTCCAGATGTGCGATGCCTGCCGCAGTGAGTATGAAGATCCATCAAACAGGAGATTCCATGCGCAGCCAAACGCTTGCTGGGATTGCGGACCGCGCGTGGCCTTTCATGATGCCGATGGCAACAAGATCCCCTCCTCTGACCCAATCCTTGAAGCCATTGCGGTCCTTGAGCAGGGAAAAATTCTGGCTGTAAAAGGTCTGGGTGGATTTCACCTGGCAGTGGATGCAGCCAATCACAAGGCCGTGGTGAGACTGAGGCGCAGAAAGCACAGAGAGGAAAAAGCGCTGGCAATAATGGTAAAGGACCTGGCCACAGCGCAGTCACTCGCGTATATATCGCCTGAAGAAGCTGCTTTGCTAACATCAATCCAGAGGCCAATAGTCTTGCTTAAGAAGAGACGTTCTCATGGCCTATCTCCTCAGGTTGCGCCCAGGAACAAGTATTTCGGCATTATGCTGCCTTACACTCCCCTTCACTACCTCTTGATGGAGGGCAGGTACAAGGCTCTGGTTATGACAAGCGGAAATATGACTGAAGAGCCTATTAATATCGACAATGATGCAGCCTTTCACAATCTGAGGGGCATTGCCGATTTTTTTCTGGTTCACAATCGGGATATTTATTTGAGGAGC
>JALVSJ010000047.1 GCA_027024445.1 Desulfobacterales bacterium | reverse complement strand
GCTTGAGGGCGCAGCGTATTGTGCAGAAAAAGGACTTCTGGATCGAATGTTCTATAACAGCCTTACAGTGTGGGAAAAAGAAATTGAAAAGGAGATAAAGGAAATTTCAGAAATAGGTGTAAAGCATGTCCTGTTAGTGGCATTCGACCCGGAGGACCAAATGCCTTCAGGAAGGGTAACCGGTACCCAGCGACTGCTTGATGCCATAGAGAAGGCCGGAGCAGAGTTTGAAAGTATCTTTGTAGACACCTCCGTAATGAATGGCCCTGCCACCGCTTTTTGTTCCATTTCCAACAAGCTGATAAAGGAAAAATGGGGTTTTCCTTGTGCCAGCGCTCCCTCCAATGGCTCCTATATGTGGAAAGCTGCGAAAGAAATGTGGGGCTTCAAGGGATGGGCAGGGGCTGATGCCGCGTTGGAGGCACTGGCTGCTGTTATGTATCACGACATGATTTTTTCCGGTCCCATGGCAGGATCTGAAAGAATATTTCCTGCAGTTGCCATGGCAGATGCATTTCTCGCCACTCTGGTCTTTGGGGAAGAGAAAACGCTCCCCAGATCCAAGAATCATCCTCTATACAAACTTTTTCCAGATTTTGTACAGCAACTCCAAGGAATGTAGATATCAAAATATATAAATGGTAAAGAAGGAGATAGAAATGAGTGAGATGACACCTAAAGAGAGAGTCCAGAAACTATTCAAGAAAGAGCCTATTGATACCATGCCCTGTTTCAGTGGCATGGGCATGGTAACTGTTCATGCTATAGAGAAAATGGGCATACGTTTTGCCCAGGTCCATACGTCTGCGGAAAATCTCGCCAAATCTGCCATGATTACCGCGGAGATGTTTGGGTTTGACTGTGTCGTAATCCCTTATGACATGTGCACTATACCTGAGGCCTTGGGATGCGGTGCCAGTCTATACGAAGATGCGGAAGGCATTCTATACCCGACCGTCCCCAACAAGTGGCCGACCATGGACGATGTACAAATTCCCAAAGACTTCCTCACCAGGGGGAGGATGCCTTTGGTGGACGAAGCCTTCAAAATATTGATGAAAGAATCAGATGGTAGGTATGCGGTTGGTGCCTGGGTGCTCGGGCCGTTCACAATGGCCGGTCAGATTATAGAACTGGACTTGCTTTTGAAGGGAGTCAGAAAAGAAAGGGATAAAGTGGTTAACTTTCTCGATAGAATGACTGATTTGGTGATTGAAGTGGCGAAACATTATCAATCCCTTGGAGTGGATTACATGAATATTCGCGAAATGGGCTCAGGTACAGATCTGCTTTCACCAAGAATGTGGAAAGACCTGATTCAGCCCAATCTTAAAAGGATCTTCCAGGCAATAGATTCTCCTAAAATATTACACATTTGCGGTTCCACAGATCTAATAATAGAAATGATGAACGACTGTGGGGCTGACGCACTGAGTGTTGATCAAAAGAACAATGTTGCAGAATCACGCAAGAAGCTAGGTAATGACACAATTATCTTGGGGAATTTTGACCCATTTGGCACTTTGGCCAAGATGGATTCTGCTGAGGTTGAAGGCGTCATTAAAAAATGCATTGATGATGGGGTTGACGCAGTATGGCCTGGATGCGACATCTGGCCAGATGTTAAGAAGGAAAATGTTGAGGCCTACGTCCAGGCTGTTAGGAAATACGGAAAAAACCCTTCTCCTGCCGTAGGCAGGATATGAAAAAGGAGGAACACACCATGGGAAATGAGGAAAGAAGACAGGAGCTTCTGAACGAGCTAAAGGAAGGCGTAGTAGATATGGATGAAGAAAGAGTCAAAAAGGCCGCTCAAGCCATTGTGGACGAAGGCTTTAATGCCTACGACGCTGTGATGAACGGTCTGGCCGCGGGAATGGAAGTAGTAGGAGAACTGTATGACAAACAGGAGTACTTCGTTCCCGAGCTTTTAATGTGTGCTGATGCCCTCTATGCAGGGCTTGAAATTCTCAAACCCCATGTCAAGTTGGAGGATCTGGGTGATAGGGTCAAAGGTCAAGTGGTCATAGGTACCGTACAAGGCGACGTACATGACATTGGCAAGAATATCGTTAAGATGATGTTCGAGGTGGCAGGCTTTACCGTTCATGACTTGGGCAGAGATGTTCCCCTCGAGAAATTCGTAGAAGAACAACTAAAGACCGACTCTGACATTGTAGCCATGTCCGCTATGATGACCACTACCATGCTGGGGATGAAGAAGGTGATTGAAATGATAAAAGAGAAAAACCCCAATGTTGCAATAATGCTCGGGGGGGCTCCCGTAACCAAAGAGACTGCAGACCTATTCGGTGCGGACGGCTATGCAGAATCAGCCGGCAATGCTGTCCAGGAGGCCATCAAAATGATAAGCCAGCTCCGGAAGATGCACAAGGAAACTCAGGGCTCTTAGTGCTTACCGCG
>JALVSJ010000046.1:3083-7477 GCA_027024445.1 Desulfobacterales bacterium | reverse complement strand
CCCGTCCAGGTTCTGTTTAACTTGGACTTTGGACTTTTCTAATTCAGGCTGCAGAAAGCTAATGTTCTTATTAATGATTTGTGTCAGGGAGCAGTCTTGGACATTGGGTTCTTGGGGCCTGGCAAAGTCGAGGAATTCAGTGACGATGCTGTTCAGTCTGCTGGACTCTTCCACTATTACACTTGAAAGCTTTTTTTGGGTATCGTCGGCATTGGGCATGGTCCCAAGTAGCTCGGCTGTGCTCCGAATTATGCCGAGCGGATTGCGGATCTCGTGGGAGACACCTGCCACCATTTGTCCAAGGGCAGCGAGGCGTTCTGTCTGGTGAAGCTGGTTCTCCAGTTCCCTTTGTTCCCTGGCCCTTTCGTCAATGGTCTTTTCCGCTTTGTGCACAATTAGCAGAAGGGCGAGAAAGATCAGGCCCATGATTACCAGAGACAACCCAAATATGGTGTACTGAAACCTCACTATTGATTGATAAGGCTTAGTGAGGTCCTGGATTATCTCAAAAACGCCAAGAACATAACCGGTATCGCCAATGTAAGGATCTATACCCCTGAACGGAATATAAGTTCGAAGTTTTTTTTGTCCTCCTATTAGCTCTATCCCCAAACCCCACAGTTCTTTCCTGCCCGATATGAGACCAGAACTGGTTTGTCCGTGGACCGCTCTATTGTACCCCAAGCTCTTTTTGACTTTTTTCCCTACGAGGAGGGGGTCTGTACTGTATGCGATGACGCCCTTCTCGATATCATAAATGTTAACCAAGTCGACATTGTAACCGTGTATAGCGTTTCTTACGATTCGATCCATCAATTTGTGCTGTTCTTTTTCTCGGAGCCTTATCTTTCCGTAGCGACTGACCACAGGAATGACAAAGTTTTGGAAGACCTGGTGGTTCAAGTTCTGGCCCAGCAATAAAGCGTAATTTTCGTGGCTTCTCAGGAGCATATCCTTTGCCTTTTGAGCTACAATAACGGAAAAGGGGAAGCTGAATGCCAGAAGGACGGCAAAGCTGGCATAGGAGAAGAACTTTACCAAGCGAAAGGGTCTTTGATTTTTTTGCCCAGAGGGTAATGGAGGAGACATTTAGGGCCTCTAACGTACAGAGCTTCTAAACATTAATAAGTTCAATTGATTATTCTATTCCTAAATCCTTCCTAACGTCAACTCCGACTTGGTGGCATGATTATCCCTCCATATGCTGGCAGGAAGTGGCCCCCAGTTCTCCAGAAATACCGTTTTTGGATTACGGGAACTTGGCTCGTTAATAAGTGCATATTTGAAAGCAGCACAATAAGAAGTTATACTGCGAACTAACATATATAACAATTTGAGGAGAGTTATGCAGGACATTGACTTTGGCCAACTACCATACATGCTTTTTGCGGATCAAGAAGGAAGGATATATGACCATCCCTATCTTCGGATGGCAGGCGCAATAGGTGAGAGGGTGGTAGCGGTACATAGACGGGATCTCATCCCTTTACCCGAGTTCAGCAAATTGTTCTACCTGCCCGATTGCCCGCCTATTGGCTTGAACCCTAAAACGGGTAGGTTCATGGTAGTGGACAGCATTGAAGTGGATGGAAGGATGATAAAGCCATGCGCTGTTGCAGCTTTTCTGGAGCCTGGCTATGTAAGGACCCACCTCCCTGCTGCAGACTACGACCACAGGAGGTACTATCTGCCCATGTGGGCCTATACTGCGGTGGGAATCAGCAGAAATGATGAATACCTGGGGGCAGGTTTTCAAATAGAATACTGTGAGCGGTGGGATCCCAGGAACTTCGATGATATTGAGCTTGTTCCTGCTATTGAAGCATACAGGTCTGAAGTGTGCAGTGGCACGCTTGTAGAACACCTCACCAAATGTGCCATGGATCATCACTGCTTTGCTGCAAAAAATCTTTTTTTGCAAAGATGGGAGGCCCCTCTTCCAGTGAGCAGAGGCTGCAACGCCGCATGTCTGGGTTGCCTCTCTCATCAGCCCCAAGGACTGTTTGAGGCATCCCATGATAGATTGGCATTTTGTCCGTCTCGGGAGGAAATCGTGGCAATTGCGGTACATCATCTCCAAAAGGCTGAGGAGGCCATAGTGAGCTTTGGACAGGGATGCGAGGGGGAACCTCTTACAGAGTCTGATCTGATTTGTGAGAGCATAATTCACATACGCAAGCAAACCGGTCGCGGAACCATAAACCTCAATACCAATGGAAGTATGCCAGCAGAAGTAGAAAGAATAGCAAGATGTGGACTTGACTCAATAAGGATAAGCCTGAACAGTGCAAGGCCCGAGTACTATCGGGCCTATTACAGACCGAAGGACTACGATTTTGAAGACGTAATGGAGTCAATCAAGATTGCATGCGGGGTAGGTTTGTATACCATGGTAAATCTCTTGGTTTTCCCGGGAATTTCCGACCAGATGGAGGAGATAGAGGCCTTGATTGGTTTGGTTCGAGATACGGGGCTCAATTTTCTTCACCTCAAGAACTTAAATATCGATCCTGCCTATTATCTGGAACGTATGCCTTCGTCTGACTCCGAAGCAGTGGGAATGAAAAAGATGATGGAGATCCTGAAGTCCGAATGTCCCAATCTGGAACTTGGGTATTTTAATCAACCAGTAAAAATGGGCATTAGGCGTTAGGCGTTGGGTACTAGGCCAAAAAATGAGTATTTTTCTTTTTCTGACATACGCAAAATTCCCAAAGCCTAAAGCTCCTAGTTATAACCCAATTGTCTTGCGATAGCGCATACAATTGGCCCCGTTGTTGTAATGGTCTTCAAATGATATCTTGGCTATGTTCCTATATGCCTTTTCCCTTGCTCCTTCCAGGGTGGGATTCCCGGCTACTACATGGAGTACCCTTCCTCCCTGGGTGACAAGGCCCTTCTCAGGATCTTCATCCACCCCTGCAAAGAATATGGCAATGCCCCGTTCCACCTGGTCCAGACCCTTTATCCTGTGGCCCTTGCCATAGCGTCCCGGGTATCCCTTGTTCCATCCGCGGGAGGCCTTGGATCTCCCTTCCATGGCAATCACGTCCACGTAGTACTGATTGTTCCATATCTGGGTTATTTGATCCAGCTTGCCCTCCCACACGCTTGTGGCTATTTCGAAAAGATCAGTGCTGAGCTTTCTTGCTAGTACCTCCCACTCTGGATCGCCATGCCTGACGTTAATTTCAAACACATCCAGCCTATCGTAAGGATCCAAATTCAAACCAAAATAGAGCACGCCCTTATACTGCCATCCCAGTTTATTGTAGATCGCATTCACAGTCGGGTTGACAATTTCCTTGATTATTCTGTTTACGAGCCATGGGCTTACAAGTTTATGGGGGCAGTAACAGCCGGTGCCACCAGTGTTCAGGTTTCCACCGAACTGCTTGATGGACTCTGTATCGTCCGGGTCAAATGCCGGCTTGTAGTCTTGGGCAAACATCTTCAAGGGCATAACGTGTTCGCCGTCGAGATACGCAAAAAAAGATATCTCGGTCCCATATTTCCTCTCCTCTATGACCACCTTATTGCCGGAGTCTCCAAATATCTTTTTTTCCATGATGTCATGGATGGCCTTCTCTGCCTGGGCTACATCATCGCACACGATGGCTCCTTTGCCTGCAGCAAGGCCGTTGGCCTTGACCACCACCTGATAGCCGATGTTCCGGACATACTTGCGAGCCTGATCTGGGTCCTCAAATACCTGATACTCAGGTTTTGGCACACCTATTTCTACGAGGAGGTCATCTGTGAACGCCCTGTCGCTCTCGAGCCGGACATATTCTTTCAGTGGGCCCACTGTTCGTATGCCTTTTTCGTTGAGCAGATCAATAAGACCTTCTTCCAGAGGGTTTTCAGATCCTACATCTACAATGTCTACTCCTTTCTCTAGGCAAAAATCCACTATTTTGCCGAAATCCCTTATTGGGACCCTTTCAATCAAGCCCCTTTTTCCTTTAGGCGTGTACAGGACACCCGGGTTGCCAGGGGCGAAGTAGACCTTATCTACTTGCTGGCTGTCGCCGTATTTATCAGCAAGGCAGTGGTCCCTACCTCCTGATCCATAAACTAAGACCTTCATCAAGTTTCTCCAGGAATCAGTAGTCCATCAATAGTTAAACCATGAAATTAAATCTTGGCTTTGCCGTTAAGACCGTGTCGCCATGCATTAGTTTCCCATAGGCATAAAGGGCATTTTAATCTTTTGATAATCGGCTGGAACCTTGAAAAGGGAATTGGGAATCTTCTTCTCTTTAATATTCTTGTAGATCACGCTCATGTTACCCTGGGGAGAGGAGAACTCCATCCTGATGGGATAATTAAGCTTATTGGCAATCCAAACCATTACTGGCGAGGCACTGGGATCGTCAGGCATATATTTATAC
>JALVSJ010000046.1:484-3073 GCA_027024445.1 Desulfobacterales bacterium | reverse complement strand
GGATGTAGGTGACCCTTTTATCACCCAGACTGATCATGACCTGCTTTTGTCCCATCATTGTCATCTCTCGGCGGGTGTTCTTCCCCTTAACATAAACTTTCCCCGTAAATTGGCCCATCGGGGTCTTCTGGATCAGGTCGGCGGTAAACTCGGCCGCTAGGGCAGCCGCACTGAATGCCACCAGAGATAATATGAGAGTGCCTAGCGCAAATATTTTCATCCCGAATCGATTGGTTGACATACTCTCCTCCTTTTTGGATGGATTTTAGGAGTGGTTATAGAATACGATGTAAGACCAGGTCAACGGAAAAATGGGAGGTGTACGTCTCCCAATGGGACAGCGATATGGGCAATGAAAAGACTCCCAGAGGGTTACCTTGGTGGGTTGCGAGGAAATTTGACCTCCTTGCGATAGCTTCTGATGTAGCGCCGGCAATTGTATATGATGACGAAACATTTAATGAAACATTTTTTGACCTGCTTTGTGTACAGGGGGTTCATACCCTGCTGTATTCTGTGAAATCCAATGCCCACGTGAGGGTCCTCGAGAAAATCTTGAAACTGGGTGGTTTGTTCAAGTGTTCTTCTCAAGCTGAAATTGACTATCTCGGAGGTCTATACCCACCCGTGCCACTGGATAACATGCTCGTAGATGCAAGATGGCTCCCCGATGAATATGTGAGGAATTCAGGCCAGAAAGTAAAGGCAATCCTAGCCCCTATCACCCAATATCCGGTGCTTACCAGATGCAATATTAACACCTTCTTGTCGTTTGATTTGTCAGAAGAATGGATTAGCTCTAATAAGTCGGAGAGGGGGAAGTTAGGTCTCCAGAGAGCTGCGGAGATATTGGGTATAGATGCTGTTAGAGTAAAGGGTGTGCATATAGCTAGTAGCAAAGAGGTCTCAGGTAAATCGGAGCATGTACTAGAGCTGACCTGGACCATAAAGAAACTGTTTCCTGAGGTGCATGACGTGGTATTGAGTAGGGGGCTGGCAATAGTTAGAGATCAGGCTACCGGCTACCTAGATTTCAAGAGTATAAGAAAAAGATATGACACCCTATCCAGGGAATTTCCTGGGTTGAGATTCTGGCTGGATCCGGAGGATCTTGCCATTGAGCATGCCGGCGGACTACTTATGAAGGTACAGAATGCTAAAGAGTCTACAGAAGGGATGGTGGTGGAGGTAGGCCTTCCAGTCGAGTTTTTTTTGCCTTTTAGAAAAAGGCAGGTACTGAGCAACATATATAATCTTTCTACTGACAAGCTCTTGCGAGGCGATTTGGATTTGTGTAATAGATACATGGGCCCACAGGACAGGGCTGTCTTGAGGGTAAAAGGCAGGGTGACAAAGGGGGACTTGATATTTATAGGAGGTTTTGGGGCACTAGGGATGAGGCTGGACAGGGGTTCGTTAGGATTACATGTCCATTATCTTCGTGCGAGGAAGATGTGCGCGGTAAAGCTGTAGCCATAGAACGGCAGGCAAACCTCGAGATTTGTTTTTTTGTGGCATAGTAAAAAAATTTTGCTCAGGAGGCTAAAGTAGTGGAAAAAGACAGACTTCGGTCGGTGATCTATACCAGGATAGATGAGCTACCCACCTTGCCGGCGGTAGTTCCAAGGATTCTCTCCCTCATGGAGGATCCCGGGGCTGATGCCCGAAAGATAACCGAGGCGATTTCCAACGACCCTGCAATGACTTCGAAAATATTGAAAGTAGCGAATTCAGCATACTATGGTTTCCCCCAAAAAATCACGAGCCTCGAGCGGGCCGTGGCCCTTCTGGGTTTTAATATGGTGAAGTCTCTTGCTCTCTCTGTAGGGGTGATTCGGAGTTTGCCTTCACCTGCACTTTCAGGGCTTTTTGACATAGGTAATTTGTGGATGCACAGCCTTGCGGTGGCCACGGCGATGAGGGCCTTGGCCGAGGATCTCGGTAAGGATAACGATATAGAAAGCCTATTCATAGTAGGTCTGCTCCACGATCTTGGTAAGGTCTTGTTGGCAGAGTTTTTTCCTGAAGAATTTGCCCGGGCGCTAGAAGGCAGTGATTCAGACACTCCCTTGGACCAGTCAGAACGAAATGTCATCGGGATGGATCATGGCCAGGTCGGGGGTATGCTACTTTCCAGGTGGAAATTCCCCCAGCCAATAGTAACAGCGGTCTCAACCCATCATGTTCCGGGCAATCAATGCACAGAGTGGGTGGAAGAGAGGGCTATCTTATTAATGGCAGACTCCCTGGCCCGGGAGATTGGAATCGGTGATAGTGGCAACAAGTGCGGTCCCGCCGTCCCACCAGACTGTACGGAGGTTACAGGGGTTGAGCAACAGAGCCTGGATAAGGCGCGTAGAGAACTCAGCAATGCGAGAGAAGGGATTGAGGGCTTTTTTGAGGCCTTGCAATAAGACGGCGCCGCCTCATTAAATGGTTTCTTCGGACTTATGAATAAAGAGTGGGAAAGTAGGCGTATTTCTATAAGCTACATTGGAGCATGGGCTCGTTTCCCGATATTGAATAGGCTGATAGATTGTTCACCGGTGTCAGCCATGCAATATCATAGGGTTGGAGAGTTAAAGAGAT
>JALVSJ010000046.1:0-474 GCA_027024445.1 Desulfobacterales bacterium | reverse complement strand
CCATGATTCCTATGGTGAGCAGAGGGACATCCAGGTGAACGGGGCTGGCAGACACATTAATAAGGGACAATATGTGCTGGTCGCCTTCAGGGGACGATCTCAACAGGGAGAATACCCGGGGAACAAGGCTTAAGACCTTTTGAGGGCCTCTGGGGTGGAAAGCACGGAATTTGGTTCTCAATTTTATAAGTCTCCCCAGTTCCCTGTTGATTCTTGATATCTTGGAAAAGGGATCCTGCAGGGCTTCAGTGATCAAATTATCGTCTATAACGGTCCTGTTTATTTCCCTATTGGAATGCGTGGCAAGTACAGAATCTATATCATTCTGGGTGCCAATGAGGCTGTGAAGGTATATACCAGGCACACCTTTTAGAACCAAGGCTATGACGCGTGATGCCACGAATCTGTGTACCTGGAATGCTATGTCCTCATCGCTATCTTCCTTGTTCAATGCGCTGAACCAGGTTATGTTTA
>JALVSJ010000045.1 GCA_027024445.1 Desulfobacterales bacterium | reverse complement strand
GATCATTTCTAGCTTGATCCATTTTCATCTCCTGAATCCTATCAGCTTTGATTTCTCTATCCTTGACATGTATAGATACTTCTTTCATATTTCATATTATCAAAACCGTGTGCCGGGGGCAAAACCTAAAGGGACCAGGGACAGCATAGACAGGGGGGCTGGATGTGACTGACTACATGATATGGCTTGACCTTGAGATGAGCGGTCTTGATCCAGACCAACACGTGATCCTTGAGATTGCGTCAATCATTACGGATTGGGACCTTCGGATTGTAGCAGAAGGACCTGATATAGTAATCCACCAGCCCGAAGAAAAGCTCGCCAACATGGAGCAGTGGAGCAGGGAGCACCATAATGCGTCGGGGCTCATGGAAAGGGTGTTGGGCTCCTCTTATAGCTGTGAGGATGCTGAAAACGAGACCATTGAGTTCATTTCCAAGTACACTGAGAAGGGCCGCAGTCCCCTATGCGGCAATTCTGTGTGGCAGGACCGCCGGTTCCTAATCCGGCACATGCCCCGCCTGGAAGCCTTCTTTCATTACCGAAACATTGACGTAAGCACCATCAAAGAACTGGTGAAAAGATGGTATCCTTCCCTTCCCTTGTTTAAAAAGGACAAGGCCCACCTTGCCCTCATGGATATAAAGGAATCCATCAAAGAATTACACTATTATCGGGAAAAAGTATTTAACCAGAGGGTTACTCAATAAGAAAAGATCCTATATTAGCTGCTGGCCCGCTTTCGTTGCTCTTCAGCCCTTATCTCTCTTCGAAGCATCTTGCCTACTTTGGACTTGGGCAGCATATCCCTAAACTCTATGTAATGGGGTACCTTATATGGTGCCAGCCGTTCGCGGCACCACTTGGTCAATTCATAGCTACTGATCCCTCTTATATCCTCTTTTAATACCACAAAGGCCTTTATGCGCTCGCCCACCTTTTCATCGGGGACACCAACCACACACGCTGCCACGACTGCATGATGCTCCTGCAAGACCCGTTCGATTTCAGCGGCTGCTACTCTATATCCTTTGTGCTTGATCATATCAACAGAGCGGTCCATAAAGTACAGCCAGCCTTCTTTGTCTATGCGGACAATGTCCTTTGTCCGGTACCATATTTCCCCCTCAATCTCAAAGAAGCACTCCCTCGTCTCCTCCGGCTTGTTCCAGTACCCTCTGACCGCATACTTAGAGGTGCCCAGCAACTCCCCGGGCTCACCTTCAGGTACAGGATCCATGGTGTCCGGATCCACCAGCCGGGCCTTGCTCCCCGGCAGAATTTTGCCTGCAGCCCCTTCAGGGGGGACCCCGTCGCGCGAATATGACAGGGAGATGGCACCGCAGAACTCGGTGGTACCATAGCCCTGGTATAGAGGGGTGTTAAACTTCCTGAGCCATCTTCGCCCAACTTCAATAGGTAGTACATCTCCCCCGGTGCCGCAGTACTTCAATGAACTGATGTCATATAGATCGACCCTGTCATGCTCAAGGATCATCCTGTACAAGGTAGGTACTGCGAACATGTTTGTAACTCCATAGCGTTGGATATGGTCTAAAAGGGCATCAATAACCACTCTGGGCATCATTATCAGAGGCTCCCCGCCCACCAGCAAAGGTGCCATTGCGTCCATTTGACCAATAATATGATAAAGAGGGGCTGCCAGGATGGTCTTGCATTTGCCCAGTGGCACCACATCTTCACTGGCTCGTCTCCACTCCAACAATTTATACAGATATAGCCCCTGAGAAAGGGGGACCCCTTTTGGAAATCCCGTTGTTCCCCCTGTGTAAAGTAAAAGCCCCTCCTCATAAGGATCCACATCATCATATCTGGGCAGCTTGCTAATATTCCCGTCTCTCATCAACCGCACCAACGAATACATCCCCTTCCCCGAAGGAAACTTACCCCTTGGTACCCTATCAAACCCTTTTGCTATCCATCGCTTCCAAAACGGGATAAGATCCACCATATTTGTGACTATTACTCTCTTCACTGATGTGTCAGGAAGGATCTCATTCACATAGTTGAAGTTGCTGTCCATGCAGAAAATGGTCTCAGCCTGGCTGTCATTGGCTAGGTACTTGAGGTCAAAGGAGCCGTAGACGGGAGCTACAGGCACTACAGTTACCCCTAATCTCTGGAGAGCCAATAAGGCAATGATATTTTGGGGGATATTGTAAAGGTAAATAAGCGCACGCTGGCCCTCTCTAATTCCGATCTCATACAAAGAAGAGGCCAGCCTCAATACCATTTCTCTCACATCTGAGAAGCGGTATGGTGTACCAAGGTAAATAATTGCGGTCCTATCACCATGGATCTTGGTGATCTCCTCAAAACAGGAATAGATGTTTTCCCCCTTCAATTCCAGCACTTCTCTAACAACACCTCTGTAACGATTATCATCTTTCACATCCCCAGATATGCTG
>JALVSJ010000044.1:1847-2430 GCA_027024445.1 Desulfobacterales bacterium | reverse complement strand
CCAAGACTATGGATGGTTCCCAGATCCTCGCCCATAAAGGGAAGTTGCTTGTTGAGGTGGTTTCTTCTAATAAAGGTTCAAGGTCGCTTGGGACATAGAAGCGAAATTTTTTCCCTTCAACGACCACCTCAGAAAGGTCAGGTTTGTATCGTTCCTTAAATTTATTAAGGTCAAACATATAAGAGTTGCTCCTCTTAAAGTGGATCGCGGCCGAGGTGATGTGAAATTAGCTGCTAATCCCAGATTATGCACCAATATTCAAATTGCCTTGTGGAGCAATGTGTAACACTCTTCTGGCGTCACCTGTTTAAAGAAAGGCAATAGGACATCGTTTTGCTACGTTCGCTGCAGCGTCGGAAGATCCTTTTCAGACTGCATCTGACTCCTTACAGGGGGGCGGTCCTTGCAGACGGGATGCCCGAGAGCATCGTGATGGGCCGCGTCATTGGTAACCTGAGCATCCCTACTCGGACCGCCACGAGAGTTCAAGGGAGGCTCATTCGGTAGATGCAGTCTTCCAAGGACCTCCCGATGTTGCTTCCCCGCCTGCCGGCGGCAGGGGGAACATCCCATTGCCTTAGAT
>JALVSJ010000044.1:0-1837 GCA_027024445.1 Desulfobacterales bacterium | reverse complement strand
TAAAAGAGGCTGGTTGCAAAAGGACCCACTCCTCTCCTCCCTTTTTCAAAGGGAGGTAGGGAGGGATTTCTAAAAGTCTTGGTAGCGTTGTGCAAGGAATTCTGTTAGATTTGCCCGGAGGGTGAGACGATCTATAAGGGATTGGGAGGAAAACTAGTATGCGAGGGATGAAGCTTGTTGGAATCGGTGAAAATGGAACCATTGCGGCCCAGGAAGGCAGGGGCAGGGGTGAACGCAATCCGTTTCAAGAGAAGTCATTTAAGGATGAAAATCGAGTGCGCCTGGATCTCACCTATTTTTTCGACACACCCGGGGACGTCAAGATTACCGTAGGGGATTTTGAATCACTTATTCCGAAGGTGATGGAAGCACATGGGATGCTCAAGGAAAACAAGGGGGATATCTTTGACAAAGGAATACCTATGACCGGATGGCAGGATATGCCCGAGCGTATAACAGTGGAGCACCTGGAGGAAATAAAAGAAGCGGCAGAGAACCTGGCAGGAGAGGTGGATGCCTACGTATCTCTAGGAATAGGAGGATCCTATCTAGGTATTGAGGCCACTTTCAAGGCCCTTACTCACCACTACTTTAACAGCCTGGATAGG
Source organism: Desulfobacterales bacterium (assembly GCA_027024445.1). Lineage (GTDB taxonomy): Bacteria > Desulfobacterota > DSM-4660 > Desulfatiglandales > Desulfatiglandaceae > B111-G9. Next base: position 1,229 of record JALVSJ010000044.1, on the reverse strand, counting down.
GAGCAAAGGGGGGGAGCGCCAGAGATCTATTTCCTTGGCCAGAATATGGACCCTGATTATTTCCGTGATACGCTGGATATGCTGGAGGGCAAAAAGGTAGGAGTGAATGTAATATCCAAGTCAGGTACTACGACGGAGACAGCGATAGCGTTCAGGATAATGAGGCGCCTGCTGGAGGAAAACTGGGGTGATGAGGCCAGCAATCTAATTGTTGTCACTACGGACAAAGAAAAGGGTGCACTTAGAAAGCTGGCACGGCAAAAAGGTTACAGGACATTTGTGGTGCCTGATGACATAGGGGGAAGGTTCTCAGTGCTCTCTGATGTGGGGCTTGTGGGCCTTGCAGTGGCAGGTATTGACATCGAGGAGTTTGTGGAAGGGTTCAAGGACATGAGAGCGCGATGCATGAACGACGAGTTCTGGAGCAATCCTTGCCTGGTCCATGCGGCGGCCCGCCACGTTGCATGGGAGAAGGGCAAGAAGATAGAGGTGGTTGCCACCAATTCATCTCCGTTGTACGGGGTGGCTAGATGGATGGAGCAACTCTTCCCTGAAAGCGAAGGACATGAGGGCCACGGCATGTGGGTCTCTCCCTCACTTTATTCGGAAAAACTTCATGCAAACGGACAAATGGTGCAGGAAGGGGAAAGAAATATTATTGAGACATTCCTTTTCCTGAAGAATCATGACAGCAAAATGGAGATCCCGCGAGACGAGGAAGACCTCGACGGCCTCAATTTCGTGCCCGATAGGGGTCTGGATATGGGTTACGTGAACAGGAAGGTGATAGAGGGTCCTGCCTATGCTCACCATAAGGGCGGGGTCCCATGTATGATAGTGGAAATTCCGAGGCGAAATGCATACAACCTGGGCCAGGTCTACTACATGATGGAAAGGTCAGTGGCCATCAGTGGATACCTGCTCGGGCACAACCCATTTATTCAACCCGGAGTGGAGGCCTACAAAAAGGCCATGTTTGCGCTTATAGGAAAGCCGGGATACGAGGATTTACTGAAAGACATGGAAACGGAGACGGCCGCAAAACGCAAAATTACAGTGAGTTAATACCCCTTAAATTTACCCGAGCAAGAAAGTTACTCGTGGACCGCATGAGGCGTAAAGTAGTATGGAAACACGAGAGAGGAAACTTCTGGCGAACTTCTATTCCTTCCTCTCTGTAAGACTCGGTCTCCATTTCCCCCTTTTGAAAAAGGGGGATTAAGGGGGAT
>JALVSJ010000043.1:2148-2436 GCA_027024445.1 Desulfobacterales bacterium | reverse complement strand
TGTTTATATAAGGGAACAGGGTATGAAGGCGGGGGTGTCTCTCAATCCGGCTACGCCACTGACCGTGCTGGACTATGTGTTACAAGACCTTGACATGGTCCTTATAATGACAGTGAATCCGGGTTTTGAAGGACAAAGGTTTATCCCTGCTATGGTCCCAAAGGTGAAAGTCCTTTATGAGACAATACAGTCTAAGGGCTTAAATATAGATATAGAGGTGGACGGTGGGATAGGTCCCGATACGATAGGAGAGATTTCGGCTGCTGGCGCGAATGTCTTTGTAGCTGG
>JALVSJ010000043.1:0-2138 GCA_027024445.1 Desulfobacterales bacterium | reverse complement strand
GTTATATTTTTAAATGGTATGTGGCCGGAGGGATGTCCGAGTGGTTGAAGGAGGCGGTCTTGAAAACCGCTTGGCCGTTCAGGTCACGGGGGTTCGAATCCCTCTCCCTCCGCCAAAGGACAATCCGATAACATTTTAAGCAGTCCAAAAAACCCTGGAATTAAGACAAGTTCCAGGGTTTTTTAGTTTCATGATGTCCAGCAAAATCCATTGACATCTGGGGGTATTTGGGGGTATATTTTGGGGCACATTTTAAAATATATGCTTTTTGAGCAGAAAAATACCCCCATGGAGGACGTAAGTGCCTCTTACAGATATAAAAATACGAAATTTAAAAGCCAAGGACAGACCCTACAAAGTATTCGATGGTGGGGGTCTGTATTTGGAAATCACACCCGCTGGCGGAAAACTGTGGCGTTTCAAGTATCGATTCAATGGTAAGCACAAGACCCTCTCCATAGGAAAATATCCCCTCATCTCTCTGGCCGAAGCCCGTGAGAAGCACATGGAGGCCAAAAAGCTGCTTGAAAAGGGCATTGACCCTTCTGCAGCCAAGCGTGAGCAAAGGCTTAAGCAAGCAAAAACATTTGAAACGGTGGCCTCGGAGTGGTGGCACACAAAGAAGGACAAGTGGTCCCCTGATCATGCCTCTCTCGTGTGGCGAAGACTTGAGGTTAATGTGTTGCCCTGGTTAAAGGGTCGTCCCGTAGCCGAGTTGAGTGCAAGGGAGTTGTTGGAGGTCTTACGCCGGGTTGAAGACCGTGGAGCAATAGAGACAGCCAGACGTATAGGACAGATCCTAAATCAGATATTCATATTTGCCGTTGCTGCCGGATATTGTGAAAACAACCCCGCAAGCAACCTCAATAAGGCACTAAAGGAGTGTAAACCCAAAAGCTTCCCGGCTATTACAGAACCAGAAAAGATAAGAGAGCTATTGCTGGCAATAGATGGGTTTTCGGGCTCATTCATTGTAAGACAGGCCCTACGCCTTGCCCCCCTTGTATTCGTCCGCCCTGGTGAGCTCAGAAGGGCTGAATGGATGGAGATGGATCTTGACAGAGCCCTATGGACCATCCCGGCAGAGAAGATGAAAAAGAAACGCCCTCACCTTGTTCCACTTTCCCGTCAGGCGGTTGAGATACTGAAGGAACTACGGCCTCTAACGGGTGATGGCAGGTATGTTTTCCCCAGCGTTCGCACTAATGATAGACCAATGAGCGAAAACACCCTTAATGCGGCCCTAAGGCGACTTGGCTACTCAAAGGATGAGATGGTGGCCCACGGCTTCAGGACCATGGCCTCAACACGGCTGCATGAAATGGGCTGGCCATCGCATGTAATAGAGACACAGCTGGCCCACATAGACAGAAACTCTGTCCGGGCAGTTTACAACCGCGCAGAATATCTGCAAGAGCGTATCCGCATGATGCAGGCATGGGCAGATTACCTGGATGCACTGAAAGCCGGGGCAGATGTTCTGCCATTTAGGATAAGAGCGAAACAACCCTGAGCAAGCTTGCCCCATAGTGAATATCCCGGAGATAGGAGGTATTTCCCTACAAGGCCGGAATCCCGATCGGTTTTCCCAAGGTCTCCACCAGGGACGATGGTGGCACGATCAACTATGAAAGAATCTAAAGGAAAAGATCCGACTATATTCTCACCTTTCTGGATAGTCCAGACTTGCGAAGGGGCAAGAGCAGAAGGTATTATAGCCTTGGATCACTTGGTTTATGTTCTTGCTGCAGATGAGCAGTACGACGACATTCTGCCAAAGTTGTGGCGGAAGTACCAACTTGACAAAACAGGCCCTACAAAGCCGGAGATCTCATCAGTTTACAATAAGGCAGGTGTGTGGCTCGCGATCCTCCATAGATTGGCCTTTGGCAGAGTTGGCGGAGCTATAAGAGGTGATCTAAACAAGATAGAACTTCTCAAAACTTACCGTGATGACTCCAAAGAAGGCTTGGTTCCTTATGATATCGAGGCAATGAAAGGTGTGGCGTACGTAAGATTGGAGGACCTTGAAGCGTATCTTTCCAAGCGCAGGCTTCCTTTACCAAGCGCCCTTTTTGCTGTTTCCGCCAGTGATATTAAAAAGGCTGAAGAATTTCTAAGACGGCTGAGGGTGGAAG
>JALVSJ010000042.1 GCA_027024445.1 Desulfobacterales bacterium | reverse complement strand
GTCCGGAAATTCAGGAGATAAGAAAGATTGCCGAGGGAGGGTCGTTTGCTTCGGGCCGAGGGAACACTGAGAGGGCTGATGTTGTCACGCCTTACATTGAATATGTCACGGGAAAGATCCAAACCGGGGAGTATAAGCGAAAAGTGGTTATTGACTCGGGAAATGGTGTTGCCGGCCCTGTTGCAAAGCCCCTGTATGAAAGCCTGGGCTTCGAGGTTATATCCCTGTTCGGGGAGCCTGACGGTAGATTTCCAAATCACCATCCAGACCCCACTATACCTGCCAACCTCAAGAGCCTTATTGCAAAGGTGAAAGAGACGGATGGAGACGTGGGCATTGGCTTTGACGGGGATGCAGACCGTATTGGGGTAGTGGACAAAGAGGGCAGGATTATATGGGGTGACCAGCTCATGATAATCTTCTCAAGGGACCTCCTCAAGAAATATCCTGGAGCCAAGATAATCGGAGAGGTCAAGTGTTCCCAGGTCTTATACGATGATATCGAGAAACATGGCGGTAAGGCCATCATGTGGAAGACGGGTCATTCCCTCATTAAGAACAAGATGAAAGAAGAGGGGGCCCTGCTTGCCGGCGAGATGAGCGGACACCTGTTCTTTGCAGAACGCTATTTTGGATATGACGATGCCATCTATGCAGGGGCAAGACTCCTTGAGATCCTCTCTCACACAGATAAGTCCGTGAGAGATTTGCTCGAGGGAGTCCCTGAAACAGTCAATACCCCGGAGATAAGAATAGATTGCCCGGAGGATAGGAAATTTCAAATAGTCGCTGAGCTTGCCGAGGAGTTCAAAAAGGAATACAAAGTTATCGATGTGGACGGTGCCAGGGTCCTCTTTGGGGATGGATGGGGACTGATAAGGGCCTCTAATACTCAACCGGTACTGGTACTGCGCTTTGAGGCCCACTCGGAAGAGAGGCTCAAAGAGATAAGGAAACTTTTTATGGACAAACTGAGGGCAAAAGGGATATCTGTTGACTAAAATCATCGGTCGGCCGAAAGCGAAGCTCTAGGCCGGGTTCGGTATACTGGAAGTGGAGCTTTCAGAAATGTGCTCCTCGACAAAGCGCCTCAAGAAAGGCGCTTTTTTTTCAAGAAATGCTTCCACGGAGATCCTGCCAGGCTCGAAAAGCGGTACGTGCCCTAAAAATCGAGTTCCGCTGAACTCTTCGATCAGGGCAGGGCTCGTTTGGGCCGCTTCATCCCCCTCCTGTTTGTGGCCACTTGTGATAAAACCTAAAACCGGAATTCCCCGTTTCTGCAGGCCTTGTATTGTCATAAGGGTGTGATTAATGGTTCCGAGCCCGGGTCTGGCCACCACGACTGAAGGCAGACCTAACTCTTGCATGAGATCAGCGACCAGGTAGCCCGGTGCCAGAGGGACCATCAGGCCTCCGACTCCTTCCACCACCACGAACTCGTTTGATTTTGCCAGGGTGTTGAACCGTTCCACAATCAATCCCAGGGAGACTGGACGATCCTCCAAACGTGCCGCAGCAAGGGGTGCGAGTGGCTTTTGGTACCTGACAGGGCAGTGGATGGGATCAGAGAGGTCAACTTGCGCCACCTCACTCACAAAAGCGACATCTTCGGGGAGGATATTGCCGGATTCACATCCCGTAGCAACAGGTTTAAAGTAGGTCGTCCTGACGCCTGCCTCATTCAACAATTTCACAAGCAGGGCAGAGAGGAAGGTCTTACCCACACCCGTGTCCGTGCCGGTGACAAAAATAGCCTTGCTCTTGGTATCTTCGGCCAAAGTTTACGCCCCCCTCCTGAAGTATCGGGAAAGTACACCCATAAGCCGATCAATATCCTCCTGCCTGTGAGCTGCACTCAGGCTGATCCTGAGCCGGCTCTGGCCCCTGGGGACGGTTGGCGGGCGGATTGCAGGGGCAAATACGCCTTTATCAAACAGATAATGGGATAACCTAAGGGCCTCTCTACTGCTGCCGATTATCAAGGGAAATATGGGGGTTGGTTGGTCGGAAACAGAGAATCCCAGGGAGGAGAGCCCCTTTTTCATTTGCCGGGTCAATTTCTTGAGCCTGAAGCGGAGCCCCGTGTCCTCTTTTACGACCCTGAGGGCTTCAATGTTGGCCGCCAGCACAGCAGGGGGCAGCGCAGTTGAATAAATAAGAGAGCGAGCCTTATTCACCAGGTACCGGGCTTCAACCGCTTTGCATGCCACAAAGCCCCCGAGGCTCCCAAGTGCCTTGCTGAAGGTCCCCACCTGTATCACCCCGTCAGGCTCCAGCCCGAAGTGCTCAAGGGTCCCGGCACCCCTAGGGCCAAGGACACCGGTACCGTGGGCATCATCCACCATCAGAAGGGCACCATGGCGGCGGCAAAGCTGGAGTAACTCTGGCACCGGGGCCAAATCTCCATCCATGCTGAAAACGCCGTCTGTTACCACAAGTGTTTTGCCTTTGGGTTTATTGGCCTTGAGGAGGGAGCCCACCGCCTCGGTATCACAATGGGGGTACACCAACACAGTTGACCTTGACAGCTTACACGCATCAACAATACTTGCGTGGTTCAGTTGATCGCTTAGAATGAGGTCATCGGGGCCCGCCAAGGAGCAGATGACACCGATATTGGTAGTGTACCCGGAGGAGAACACAAGGGCGGCCTCGGCTTCCTTGAGCTTAGCGCATTCTGATTCGAGTTCAGCGTAAAGGGAAAGGTTCCCTGATATTAGTCTGGATCCGCCACTACCCGTGCCCCACTTCTCCACTGCGCTTGCTGCTGCCCTTTTGAGCCTGGCATCTGAGGCGAGACCCAGATAGTCATTGGTGCTGAATAATATTACCTCTTTTCCGTCCACGATGGCCCTGGGCAAAGCGGCAGCCTGTACTGGCACGAGGCTTCGGAGAAGATCCTTGGCCTGCAGGTCCTGCAGGTAGTCATGGAAGAAATTAGCCCACGTTATGGAGGGGCTGAATTCACGGGCAGACTTCATGGATTGCCATCTCCACTGATTCAATGATCTGGGTGATCTCGTCCAAGGTAATGGAAAGGGGAGGCATGATAACGATCACGTCGCCCAGGTTTCTCAATATGACGCCATGTTCCCTCACCTTCATACATACCTTGTGACCAATTCTATCGGCCAGGGAATAGGGCTCTAATTTGTTAGGATCTTTGAACACCTCCACGCCCGCCATCAAACCCACTTGCCTCGTATCTCCAACAGGGGGTAATTGCCTAAGCCGTTCCAGCCCCTTGCGGAGCACCTCGATTTTCTCCGGGAGGACCTCCAGAGCCCTGTCTTTTTCAAAGAGATCCAAGGAGGCCAGGGCGGCAGCACAGGCCAAAGGGTTGCCCGTGTATGTGTGGCCGTGGAAAAAGGTTTTTAGTTCATGATAATCAGCCCAGAAATGCCGGAATACTTCGTCAGTGCAAATGGTGGCGGCCAGGGGAAGGTAACCGCCTGTTATTCCTTTGCCGAGGCAGAGCAGATCAGGGGTGACCCCCTCTTGCTCACAGGCAAAAAGGGTCCCGGTTCTGCCAAATCCCACTGCAACTTCATCTGCTATAAGTAATACGTCGTATTTGTTGCACAGCTCTCTCACTGCCTTTAGATACCCGGGAGGGAAAGGAAGAATACCTCCTGCGCCCTGGAGCAAAGGCTCGAGGATGAATCCTGCTATTTCGTTGTGGTGTTGACCGAGGATCTGTTCAACACTCTGGGCACAGGGCTCGGCGCCCTGGTCCAGCGGCAGGCCATGTTCCCTGCAAAAGAGATAGGGTGAAGGAGCCTTGTAGGAATTGAACAGAAGAGGGGAATATATTTTATGAAACAGATCTATCCCTCCTACGCTTACCGAACCCAGCGTATCTCCATGATATCCCTCCCTCAGACAAAGAAAGGTCTTCTTGCTGGTTCGGCCTGTATTTTGCCAATACTGAAACGCTATCTTCAGTGCTATTTCCACAGCAGTCGACCCACTCTCAGAATAGAATACCCACCTGAGATCTCCCGGAGATATGTCCGCAAGACGTCTAGCCAATAGGGCTGCAGGAGGGTGAGTGAGGCCCAGGAGTGTGGAGTGGGAAATCATGCTCAATTGCTGGGAAATGGCACCATTGATTTCCCGTCGGCAGTGGCCGTGGATATTGGCCCAAAGAGAAGAGACCCCGTCCAGGTATCGCTTACCGTCGATATCTATGAGGTAGTTGCCCTGTCCCCTCTCAATTATCAAGGGGTCCTGGGCACACCATTCTTTCATCTGGGTGAAAGGGTGCCATAAGTGGTTTAGGTCATATTCAGTGAGTTGCTTTTTCGTGATATTTGTGGCCTTCATCATTCGTTATCTCCGGTTCAGAAATAAATCAGCCATAATCCTGAGGAAATGCATTGTATTGATTTGCAGAGCCCATTTCAAGGGATCATCCTGGTGGAGCATGATCCAGGTGAAATTGGTAGGTCTGGACAATAGAAGGAGCTTCGCTGTTATTGTAAGTCTTTTCTACGAATCGCACTTTACCTTTGGCATCCACAAAGATCAGGGTAGAGGACCTTGTCCCATAAATGACGCTTGAGATGAATATGGGTGAAAGGATTCGCTCCCACTCGAGGCCCACACCGGTGTTAGGTAGTAAAGAATCCTCGGCCGGAGTCCGGTCAGTCAGGAGTTGGAAGAAGGCCTCATCGGGAGGCAATTCATCCGATGCCAGCAATCTTGAAAGAGCGCGCTTTGCCTTGGTCACCTTTGGCCATGGGGTATCAAGAAGGTGGTTACTGAGTCCATAGAGCCCTGGGCCGAGGAGCTTTGGGCCGTCTGCCTTGTTAGAATACCAGTAAAGCCCTTCCGTATCGCCCAAGATCAGATTGAAGCCGTTGTATTGGGAAGCCCTGGGGACAAGATAGTCCAAATAGTCCCGAGCACTCTTATCTTCCACGAGGAAATCTCTCACCAGTATGCCTCTGGAAGGAGCCCCCGTTCTCACGCTCTTGGGATCTCGATAATTGGTTATTGCAGCCATTTTCCCGCGCGTGGTTATTCCCAGCCAGGTACCACCGGCTCTTAGGTCTTTGCCCGCCAGGACAGAGGGTGCTTCGTCCCAGAAGCGAGCAGGTGCGGAGGGCCTATCGTAGTACTCGTCACGATTTGCAAGTACTACCAGTGGGTATTTTGGATGGTGTTTGTAAGCTATTACTAGGAGACACATAATATTCAGTCCTTTCCAGTCGGCTCGGGAATGGAGCATGCTTGAATTTTCTTAAGTCAGTTTAAATCTTTTAGCGGATTTTGCAATGCCTCAGATAGATTGGCTTTCATGGGTTGTTTAGTTTGCTCCTATGGGAGTCATTATATATTGATATAAATAAAAATCCATTATCAAGTAAAAATGTTATATAGGAAACAAATAAAATGTATAATAAAATAAAAAAATATCTTGATTTATTGTTTTCTTTATGATAGACACTGCAACCATGAAGAAAAAGATGTTTTCTACCCAGATAAGAAATGATCTCCTCAAGGAGTTCAAAAAGCTTGCTATAGATCTGGAGCGGCCGATAAACGATGTTCTGGAGGAGGCCATGCAGGATCTGCTGGCCAAATATGGCATTGAGTTTCAGCCAGGGGGAAGCCCTAAGGCCAAGCCCCGGGTGCGGGCTGGTTGAAATGGGTAATTTGAGGGCATGATTACTATAAAGAGAGGGACATATGCTGGATCAGATGGGTAATGAAGACAGCGGATCTGAGTTTACTGAGAATTACCAAAGGATCCTGGCAAATGTGGCCCTGTATCTGGTTACAGGCAATTCCTCGCTGGCTGGTACCTTTACCTTTCAAAAAGAACAGAGGGCACGCGGGCTCGGGTACGGAGGAATTGAGACTTACCGTTCTGCAGCTCTCACCAGTGTAGATAAATTGGCATTAGATGAGCTGGCCCGATTCATAAGGCTGGAAACACCCACGGGCTCGGGAAATTTGACGGAAGGAGAATTGCTCAACATTGCCCGTGACCTAATTACTAGGGAAATCATTGAGGAAAAGCTGGAGGGAAGAACGTATTACTTGAAGGCCCGCCTCGTTGCGGACCCAGAGCAGATATCCCAGGCCATCAATATTGTCCAGGAGATCGACAACAAGATAGACGAGCTAAACAGGGCGAAAACTCGTGCAGAGGAGGCATTGAAGGAGGTAGAGCGCCTTGAGCAGGAGGTGAGAATAGCAAAGGTCAAGGCGGAGTACGTGAAAAGAGCAGAGGAGGGGGAGCCTGAAGAAGTTGTAAGAACCAGGGAGTTGCTCAGTGAGGCTAGGAGGAGGTTTTCTTCCGGCGACTACTCCGGGGCAATAGAAATCTACGACTCACTATTGCGCGAAAAGAAGGAGGCCCTAGAGTGCTACCTTTACAGGGGGTCAGCACGTTTTCATCTGGGAGAGTTTGAAAAGGCAGTTAGCGATTTTTCCTCGGCACTGGAACTCGACCCATTCAATCCGGTAGCATACCATAATAGGGCAAGCAGCAAGGTAAAACTGGGAAGGATTGGAGAGGCATTGGATGATTACGAGCGAGCTTTAGAGCTGGATGAGCGTTATGCTGAGGCATACAGGAACAGGGGTATTACATATCTAAAATATCTGTCTGAACATGAAAAGGCGCTGGCGGACTTTACCAGGTTGATTGAGCTAAAACCTGATGACAGAAGTGCGTATTTCCTGAGGGGAAGCGCATATGGTAAAATGAACAAGTTTGTGGAGGCCTATGAGGATTATTCCAAGGCCGCTGAAGGTCTGGAGAGGGATCCCTGGCTCTATTACAATACGGGAAATTGCTTGCTCAGGATGGGTCGTTACCAGGAGGCCATCAGTAACTATACAAAAGCAATCGAGCTGAAGGCAGATGTGGCCTCTTTCTACCACAACAGGGGGCTGGCATATGCCAGGGAGGATAGAGTGCACGAGGCCCTGGAAGACTACAATAGAGCTCTGGATCTGGGCGAGGTGGACGCCAAGTCCCTCGTCATTAGAGGATTCTTGTTTTGGAAATTGGGACAAAAAGGCAAGGCTAGGGAAGACTGGGAAAGGGCTGCTCAATTAGGAGAGACAAGAGGTGTCGAGTTCCTGGCGCACACGTAAGAGAATTAAAGCTAGTTCCGCTGTGCCATATATATCGCATCTCAATGAGGGATGCGATTTTTTTTGACGGGACGATGCGATTATGTTATGGAATATTCCAATAAGGAATATACGAAATCTCCCAGGGGAGCACAGATGAGGAGTGAACCAATAACTGTAAAGAACAAATTTCGTTCATCCGCAGAGATAATCCCACTTGATGAGTGTGTGGGCCGGGTGCTAGCCCATGACATTACCGAGATAAGACCGGGACAATTCAAGGGGACTGCCTTTAAGAAGGGCCATATCGTCAGGGAAGAAGACCTGGAGCACCTGCGCCGACTGGGAAAGGAGCATCTCTTCGTCTTGCATATTGGGCCGGGGGAGTACCACGAGGACGAGGCTGCCGTAT
>JALVSJ010000041.1 GCA_027024445.1 Desulfobacterales bacterium | reverse complement strand
TTATTTGATCCCAAAAGGCATTGCTCTCGAAGCTACTCCCCAGAATATGAAATTGCTTGAAACCCAGAAAAAAAAGATTGAAGCTAAGCGGTTAAAGGCAAAAGAAGATGCAGAAAAACTGAAGGAAAAGATGGAGGGCCTTGTACTAACCTTTAGACAGAAAGCAGGAGAAGAAGGGAAACTATATGGATCTGTTACTGCCATGGATATTGCGGCAGGGCTCGAGGAAGAAGGAATTATAATTGACAGGCGGAAAATCGTGATCGAAAAACCCATAAAGGCATTAGGGGAGTATGATATTTCTGTGAAGATCTACCCTGGTGTCACCGCTGTGGTTAAGGTAAAGGTTGATCCCTTGGAAGACTAACCACATCCTTTACCGGAGGACAAATGGCACGACCAACTGAAAGAGGAGAGCGCCTGGCTTTTTTGAAGGTGCCACCTCATAATCTGGAGGCCGAGCAGGCTATTCTAGCGGGCATTCTCATAAACAATGAGGCCATGAATGAGATTGCTGACTTGCTTTCTCCTGATGATTTTTACAGGGAAGCCCACTCCTTTCTTTTCGAAGCAATGCTGGCGCTTTACGACCAGGAAGAGGCTATAGATCTTATTACTCTTTCCCAGCATCTTCTAAGTAAAGACCTGCTTGAAAAGGTGGGAGGAACAGATTATTTGGCATCCCTTGTGGACGCAGTTTCCACTTCAGCAGGAATTATGCATCATGCCCAGATTGTTAAGGACCTTTCCGTTCGAAGAAAATTAATTGCACAGTGCTCCACCATATCGGAGTCTTGCTTTCAGCAGTGGAATAACACGGAAGACCTGCTGGAACTGGCAGAACAGTCTATCTTTGATATTGCCGAGGAGAAGATAAGAGACGGCTTTCAAAGCATGAAAGACGTCATAAAGGACAGTTTTAAGAGACTGGAGAGCGTATCCTCCCATGAAGGATTTGTTACTGGCATCCCCACAGGATTTGATGATTTTGACAGGATAACTGCAGGCTTACAGCCTTCAGATCTTATAATTATTGCTGGCCGTCCTAGCATGGGCAAAACTGCCCTTGCCCTCAATATTGGTTACAATGCCGCAGAAATGACAGGAAAAGGAGTGGTGATTTTTAGCCTTGAAATGTCAAAGATGCAGCTAGGAATAAGGCTCCTTGGCTTTGATGCGGAGATTGATGCCACACGACTGCGGACTGGATTCCTTAGAAATGACGACTGGGCTAGACTGACCAATTCTGCCAACCGGCTATCGGAATTACCCATTTACATTGATGACAGTTCAGGCATCAGCGTTCTTGAAATGAAGGCTAAGTGCCGCAGACTAAAAAAGCGCCAAGAACTAGGTCTCGTGATCATCGATTACCTTCAGCTGATTCAGGGGCGGAAGTCTGCTGAATCCCGTCAACTTGAGATATCTGAAATTTCCAGGTCATTAAAGGCCATGGCAAAGGATCTCAATGTACCGGTAGTGGCCTTATCACAGCTTAATAGAAAAGTGGAAGACAGGCCTAACAAAAGGCCTCAACTAGCTGATTTGAGGGAAAGTGGGGCAATTGAACAGGATGCAGACGTGATCGTGTTCATATACCGCGACGAGGTCTATCATCCTGGTAACGAGGAAAACAGAAATATTGCAGAAATAATAGTGGCAAAACAGAGAAATGGACCCACAGGCTATTTTAAGTTGACCTTCCAGAGGGAGATCACTCGTTTTCGAAATTATACGAGCGAAGAAGAGCCATTTGAGCATTAGGAAATAGATTGGTAAAATACAAAGTATCATAGAATTGTATAGGGATGATTAGCTAGTCAAAGATATCACGGAGGCAGGTCTAACCATCGATAGGATCTACGGCAAAACAACTGGTCTCAAGCCAAGCCAGTACAAACGGTTACAGAGGCTATATCGCCGCAAGATTTCCGCCCATGAAATCATTTCCCACGAATTAACGAGGCAGATTACGCTCTTGTCCCACGAGCTGCGGCGACAGCTAGCAGTTTTACTCACGAGAAAAGGGCAAGTGGCCTATGTTATTGTAGGGGACCACAGGCAGGTATGGATACCAGATCTGTCCGGCTTCAGGGAAAGCCCTGGAAGGCTGAGGGGATTGCGGTGTATTCATACGCATCTTAAAGGTGAGCCTCTCTCCAAAGAAGACCTTACAGACTTAGTCCTACTAAGATTGGATCTAATGGTGAGCATACAGGTGAAAGCAGATGGGATTCCGGGGGCCATTGCCTTTGCAAATATTTTGCCTAAAAGCACTAATGGAGAACATTGGGCCATAACTGAAGTTCCTGATATTGGCCAACTAAATGTGGACTTCATGGATATGATCCGTTCTTTGGAGTCGGAACTGGGAAGGGTGCGATCGGGTTCAGTTTTGAACAAAAAGGACAGGGCATTATTGGTGGGGGTGACAGCAGG
>JALVSJ010000040.1 GCA_027024445.1 Desulfobacterales bacterium | reverse complement strand
GTCACAGAGCAGGGGGATATCTTTCAAAAATATTTGCTCCTGGAGGTTCTTGGTCCCCGTTGAGATAACAGCCTTTCTTCCGCTTAGCATAATAGGTACCAGATAGCCGAAGGTCTTACCTGTGCCTGTGCCTGCCTCTACCACAGCGCACACCTGGTCTTGAATAGCCCTGGCGATGAGGCGGGCCATTTCTATTTGCGAGCGCCTTACCTCAAAGGCCTCCAGGCCCCTGGCGAGGCTCCCTTTTGGTCCTAATATCTTATTTATGGCCGATTCAATTGAAGTCATTATTGCAGCCGCATAGTAGTTCTAACTTTTTAAACCTAATTTAAGCATTATGTTATTGTCAATCTGATTAGCGCTCTCTGCACTTTCGCTTAACTTTCCTGTTGCCGAAAGACTTCTAGGGAAGGTAAAATGCCATCCAATCCAAAATTCCCCAATCATTCACGGGAGGCCCGCCATGCAGGTACAAAACTGGATGAGTTCTGACCTCATCACTGTTGACGAAGATACACCCATTATCCATGTAACAAAGCTCTTGGAGGAAAATGACATCAGACATGTGCCGGTAGTGCGGGATGGAAAACTGGTGGGCTTGATTACTGATCAACAGATAAAAGAGGCCTACCCCTCCAAGATGACCACCATGAAGGCGCAGGAACTGTACTATCTCCTCGCCGAGTTAAAGGCCAGAGACGTAATGAGGCGGGATCCTGTTACCATAAGGCCAGATGAGACAATGGAAGTGGCGGCTGTTAAGATGCTTGAACACAAGGTTACTGGACTGCCGGTGGTTTCGGAAAAGGGAAAATTGGTGGGGCTTATTACTCAAGGGGACGTGTTCAGAGTATTGATCTCCATTACGGGCATATACCAGGGGGGCGTTCAGTTTGCCTTTAATCTTGAAGACAGGGCTGGCAGCATAAAGGAGGTGGCTGACGTCATACGCAAATATGATGGACAGATAGTGAGTATCCTCAGCACGAGTGACACGGCTGATGAGGGCTATCGCCATGTTTTTTATAGAATCAAGAAGATGCCAGAAGACAGGCTCCAGGAGATGATCAAGGAAATGGAACAAAAGTTCATGCTTCTTTATGTGGTAAAGGACCCATTGAAAGAAGTCTAACTTTCCTCTGGCAGACGAGGCCAGTTTACTCCTGTTTTTTGACAATGGAGCTTATTCTTGGTAGTGTCTCTTTTATTCGTGCTGGTTACGCCAGAGATTGCTGGCGAAAAAAAGGAGGTTGTTTATGAAATTTGAGTCCTTTGAAGACATAATGGCATATGCGATTGGTAAAGAAAGGGAAGCTGCACTATTTTACGAAGAGGCTGCCAAGCAGGAAAAATATGCTGGGGCAAAAGAAACCTTTGAGGCTTTTGCCAAAGAAGAGCGTAAACACGAAGCGATGCTAGAGAACTTTAGTAAGGAGCAGTTGCAGTATTATAAGGCCCAGGATATCCCCGACCTGAAAAGGAGTGATTACACGGTCGATTTAGAATACAAACCGGGTATGCCATATGCCGATATCCTGAGGCTGGCCGCGAAACGCGAGGAAAAGGCATATAAATTTTATTCTGATTTCGCGTGGCAGGCAAAGACCGACGAACATAAGAAGCTTTTTGAGATGCTGGCCCAGGAAGAAGCGAAACACAAGCTGCGTCTTGAGACCATGCTGGATGATTATATGGCAGATATGGGCGACTGATTCAATTCCTGACTTCTGGATAGTGCGGTTTCAGGGCGGAAGGTGAGGTTCCCATAAAGTATCTAATCATAAGGGACCAATTTCGCAAAGTTGTTAGAACCATCCCCTCTTTGTACCACCTCCGCGCTGAGGTTACGACATGGGCCTTTAGTATTTTAATTTTACCCGCCTTTCTCGCCCGCCGGACTAGATCCACGTCTTCCATTATGGGTATATCCCGGAACCCGCCCACCTTAAAGTAAGAGTCTTTTTTCATGAAAAATGCCTGATCGCCATAAGGTAGTTTTAGTAGGGCTGAGCGCAGATTGGCAACATGGGCCACGAGCCTGAGCCACGGATTGGAGGGAAACAGTCTCAATTTGAATGCACCCAGGGAAATTTCCCTATCTCGCAGGGTGCTGATTATCATGGCCTCGAAGTGCGGGGGCAAAAAAGTATCAGCATGGAGGAAAAGCAGTATGTCACCAGTTGCTCGCAGTGCACCCCAGTGCTGTTGGATGCCTCTTCCTCTTGGTGAGACTGTAAAGATATCGGCATGACGCGAGGCTATCTGCGGGGTTTGATCATTGCTACCGCCATCTACCACGATCAATTCATGAGGGCTGCGAGCCAGTTTGGCGAGGAAGTGATCGAGATATGGGCCTTCATTGAGTACAGGAACTATGATGGATATGCGTTTTGTTTTTTGATGCATGTCTGGGTTTAGAACCCCCATGCCTGGGAAACAG
>JALVSJ010000039.1 GCA_027024445.1 Desulfobacterales bacterium | reverse complement strand
GAATACGTCATTGAGGCAACAGGACGCTTCAGGGAGGCCGGCCTTGCAGCAGGACATCTTGAGGCAGGCGCTGAAAAGGTGATAATCTCTGCCCCTGCCAAGGGGGAAGACGTGACCATAGTCATGGGAGTGAATGAGGATGACTACGATCCTGTCAATCACAAGATTATTTCAAATGCCTCATGCACCACTAACTGCCTTGCACCGGTGGCAAAGGTGATCATGGATAGATTCGGCATAGTGAGCGGTCTTGTAACAACGGTTCATGCCTATACCAACGACCAGCGCCTCCTCGATCTTCCCCATTCGGATCTGAGGCGGGCAAGGGCAGCAGCCCTCAACATGATTCCCACAAAGACAGGGGCTGCGGCGGCGGTAAGCAAGGTGATACCAGAGTTAAAGGGCAAGTTTGACGGCCTTGCCGTACGGGTTCCCACCCCTGATGTCTCCCTGGTGGACCTGGTGGTCAGCGTGGAAAAGACTACCACTGTCCCGGAGGTGAACGAGGCCCTAAAGGCTGCCACAAACAAGTTCCTTGGTTATACGGAAGAGCCCCTTGTCTCCACGGACTTTATAAAGGATCCGCGTTCTTCCATTGTGGATGCTCTTTCAACCAGGGTCATAGACGGAACCATGGTGAAGGTCATGTCGTGGTACGATAACGAGTGGGGTTATTCAAACAGGCTCCTGGACCTGATACTTCATATGGAGGAGAATAAGGCCGTTTAGTCATGACTAGTCTCATAGCACAATCAAAGGCCCTTGAGATCAACCTGAAGGAGACCCAGGTTGAACAAGTAGAGATCGAAGAGAAGTACGAGGTGCTCAGAAAGGCGGTGGAGGGATACAAGGGGGTCCTCAGACAGGCAGACTACCTCCTTTTTGAGCTGCACCATCCCTTCAAAAACTGGGGGGCCCTTGTTTACGACCTGAGGTCCTTCTCCCTCAAGAATTTTAACACGTACATACGTTCGTCCTTTGGCGTTCAGGCATGCGAACTGCTCCTTGACACATTCCTCAAGCTTATAAAGGAGGCCCCAAGGGAAAAGGAGAAGAAGAGGGCCGCTGACGGTCTTCTCGCCTACCTGGAAAAGATAGCAAGGGCCGCAGGTGATGAGACGCTCCATGGCCTTGTCCCTGCCCTTTCACGGGTCTTGAGGGAGCTTTCAAGCGTGGATGATTCCATAACCTATGCCATTGCAACAAGCTTTCATCCCCTGGCACGCCTTGTGAGGAATCTTGCTGTTAGGCTTAAGGATGTGCCCAACATCGACCCAATGTGGAAATGGTGTATGAAGCTCCTTTTGAATGTCAGGCGCATGTCTTACAACTACTGGCTAAGTCAGGACGGTCCGCAAAAGTGGCTAAAATCAAGTCTCACCCAGTACGGTCTCTGGATAGATGAAGGGGATTACAAGCGCATAATGGAGCTTCTTGAGCCTGTAAGCCATGCCACCTTCAAGGCCCTCATCGAAAAAACAAAGGAGATAGAAAAAACGGATAATCCCAGGGAGGCTGCCCTGGCACTTGCCGAACTTCCAGGCCATGTGGACGTGGTGAAAAGGTACAAAGAGATAGCGAGGGTCCTCGGGCAGGCACCCTGCAGGCTCTCTTTCAAGAAGGGCAAGAGAAAGGACGTTGACGGTATTTCTATCCATCTCCTTTTCCTCTTTCACATGGTGGAGATGGAGGGACTTAACATCATCCACGAGGAGGTCCTTCGTCAGCTGAACAAGAATCTTGTATGCCTTGTAAAGACAGCAGATTTTGACGAGCTGAGACAAATTATTCCCAAGAGCTTTGCGCTTCTTAAACAGCAGATAGGCCAGTTTCCAAGGACGGCACTTCAGTGCATAAATGCCCTTGGGACAGAGATACTTCAAAGGGAAAACACCAGGCTCATAGAGCTTTTTCTTGAACAGGTGGTGGCCTTTGGTTTCCAGACTCCTGGGGTCCAGGGCGTGGATACCGAATGGCACGTCCTTTCAAATCCTGCTCATTTGCAGAACATCAGGGCCTGGCTGGACCTGGTATGCCAGAAGCCAAAGGTCTGTAGCACCTTGCTTTCGGCCCTTACCATAAATCTTCAGCTTGGCGGCACGTGCATAAAGGACACGGACCTTTTCCAGAGGGACATTACCAAGCTTTTAAATAGCGACATAGAACCCATCTACAACCTGGTAAAGGAGTTTGCCCGATCAATCCCCGTTTACTTCAATGAGATAGGCGCAGAAGGCCTGCTGCGTGACGTCTCCACAGAGCTAGATGAAATATCCAAAAGACGCGACATCCTCATTCACTTTCTCAGGAAGCAGAGCCACGTCGAGAGTAACAATCTCATAGTGGATTTCATCGAGGCCATCTTCAGTTTCTGGTACAGCAGACAGAAGGAGGGCCTTGCCCAGTTCCTTCCGCCTGAGATACTTGAGCAGATAATCCC
>JALVSJ010000038.1 GCA_027024445.1 Desulfobacterales bacterium | reverse complement strand
AAATGTGATTACGAGCCTTGATTTTGAGAGGCTTCTGTCATCCACTGGGCCATACGAGGGAGAGATCAGGCGGCCTTCGGACGGCAGACATCCCAAGAAGATAGCATGGATACAATGCGTGGGATCCAGGCGCGTCACAGAGGGTGAAAACAGCTATTGTTCTGCAGTGTGCTGTACTTACACTCAAAAGCAGGTAATTCTTGCAAAAGAGCATGACGCTGATCTTAAGGCCACCATCTTCCACAATGATATAAGGGCCTATGGCAAGGATTTCGAGCGGTATTATGAAAGGGCTGAGCAACTCCCTGATGTCCAGTTCATCAGAAGCTATGTCACGGTAGAAAGAGAAGACCCCAAGACAAACAATGTGACGATAAAGTATGCTACGGCAAATGAGGGGGTGAAGGAGGAAGAGTTTGAACTGGTTGTACTGTCCGTTGGTCTAAATCCCCCTGCTGATGCAAAGGACCTGGCAGTAAAGTTTGGCGTTGAGCTGGAGCCCCACGGATTCTGCAGAACCAATCCCGTTGACCCTGTTGAGACTACCCGCCCCGGCATCTTTGTAAGCGGCGCCTTTCAGGGCCCACTTGACATCCCCGAGTCGGTATTCACCGCAAGTGGGGCAAGTTCGCACTGCGGTGAGGTGCTCGGCTATAGGCGTGGGAAGCTTGTGGAGGAGAAGAAATATCCGCAGGAAAAGGATGTGACCCAGGAGGAGCCCAGGATAGGTGTCTTTGTGTGCCATTGCGGTGCCAACATAGGCAGAGTGGTGAACGTACCGGAGGTTGTGGACTACACAAAGACGCTGCCAAATGTTGTCCACGCCCAGGAACAACTATTCTCCTGTACGACGAATTCAGCAAAAGAAATAATAGACGTGGTGAAAGAAAAGGGACTGAACCGCGTCGTCATAGCAGCATGCAGCCCCAGAACCCTTGAACCACTATTCCAGGGTACACTGCGCGAGGCAGGCCTCAATCAGTATCTTCTGGAGATGGCAAATATCAGGGAGCACTGCTCATGGGTTCATGCCAGAGAAAAGGAGGACGCCACTGAAAAGGCGAAAGACCTTGTAAGAATGTCGGTGGCCCGAAACGCAGCGCTTGAGCCCTTGCGGGAAATAGAGCTGCCTGTTAACAAGGCGGCCCTGGTAATAGGGGGCGGCATTGCCGGCATGACCTGCGCCCTTTCAATAGCAAACCAGGGCCATCAGGTGTACCTGGTGGAAAAGGCAAAAGAGCTAGGGGGCATGGCCCAGAGACTCCACTATACCCTTGAAGGCCTGGATGTGCAGTCATATGTGAAAGATCTGAGGAGGCGCGTATACAGGCATCAATTGATACACGTATATACCGATGCGACTATCACGGAGGCAACCGGCTATGTGGGGAATTTCGTAACAAAGGTCAAATCCGACAGGGGCTTGGTAGAACTGGAGCATGGCGCAGTGGTGATCGCAATAGGCGCAGAGGAGTACCGTCCCACCGAGTATCATTATGGAGAAAATGACAGGGTGCTCACTCAATTGGAGTTGGAAGAAAAGATTGCCCGTGGCGATGATGACCTGATGGGCTGCCAGAGCCTGGTGATGATCCAATGTGTGGGTTGCAGAAATGAAGAGAGAAATTACTGTAGCAGGGTGTGCTGCTCCCAGGCGGTGAAGAACGCCTTGAAGCTCAAAGAGAGAAACCCTGACATGGACATCTACATCTTGTTCAGGGACATGAGGACCTATGGTTTTAAGGAAGACTACTATAGGGAGGCCTCTGAAAGGGAGGTAAGATTCATCCGTTACGAGGCTGATGATAAGCCTCAGCTCGAAGTAGTGCAGGAAGGGGGCAGGGGCGTTTTGAGGGTCGTGGCCAATGACCCAATCCTGGGGCAGAAGCTTGCTGTAGATGCCGACTACCTCGTGCTTTCCGCTGCCGTGGTTCCTGCCGCTGATTCGGCCAATGTGGCACAACAGTTCAAAGTCTCCTTGGGTCCGGATGGCTTCTTTAAAGAGGCCCATGTAAAGCTGAGGCCAGTTGAGTTTCCCACAGAGGGCGTGTTCTTGTGTGGAACGGCACACTACCCCAAGCACCTTCATGAGACCATTAACCAGGCCTACGGGGCGGCAAGCCGGGTGATGGCACTGTTGTCTCGCGATACTGTTAGTGCTTCGGGGTCCATTTGTGAGGTGGATGAGAAAAAATGTATGGGATGCGGGGCCTGTATTGAGGCTTGTGCCTATGGGGCAATAGAGTTCCGGGATACAAAGCAGGGCAAGAAGGCAGTGGTAAACCCCGTTATCTGCAAGGGAGACGGGTTGTGCAACTCCATGTGTCCCACGGGCGCCATAAAATTGAAACACTTTACAGACGACGAACTGTATAGGCAGATTGATGCGGCAGCTCCTGAGGAAGAGACGGTTGGTGCTTTGGATATGGCCGTGGGGCAATGAGC
>JALVSJ010000037.1 GCA_027024445.1 Desulfobacterales bacterium | reverse complement strand
CGAGGAAGAGCTCAAAAGATTTATGCATCTCACGCCAGAGCAAATATTGGACTGGCTTGAAGAAGCCACAGCCTTTGTGTGGGAAGCCAGCAAACACTGGGAACGACACGGCTTGACTCCCCGGCGATCCTTCTAACTTCCCAGCCGCCAAGCTGCCAGGCCGTCTAACCTCCTAGCCTCTCGGCTTTTAGCTTTCTAGCTTCCTAGCATTATAGCCTTCCAGCCCGGCTTCCCAGCAGCCTAGCCTTCTAGCTTGCTAGCTTGTGTAGACCAAACAGATTAAACTGACGAGACATACCAAATTGTTACACCTATTCCGCCAATACATCTCGATCCGCCAACTCCTCTTCGTTGTAGGAGAAGGGATTCTTATCTTCCTGGCCGTAAGCCTTGCCTCTTTCATAATGTTTGGGAGAGACATGGGCTTCATGCCCATGATGCATGATATTTGGATCAAGGTTCTTGTCATTGCTGCGGTTACTCAGATGAGCTTGTATTTTAACGATCTCTACGAGTTCAGGGCCGGTGATAGGACCGTAGAAATAGCTTCACGGCTCACTCAGGCCATCGGCATCACGTCTATCGTCTTGGCAATTGCGTACTATATTTGGCCCCAACTGATAATAGGCAGATGGATCTTTTTTGCTAGTCTCGTTGTTCTCATTGGCTTTGTTGTCTCATGGCGGATAGTATATTCTGCAATGGTCCGCAGAAAAATACTCACTGAAAAGGCTATTATGCTAGGGGATGGACAATTGGCCACTGACATCCTGAAAGAGGTCAATCAGAGGCCTGATTTGACCTATGACATTAGGGCTTTGGTAACAAACGGCAACCGGCGGCGTGTAGAGGAACTCTGCGCGTCATCCAAGATCATTGATGGATTTGATCATATCTGTGATCTTGCAGAAGAAGAAAAGGTGGACAGCATAATAGTAGCTCTTGACGAAAAGAGGGGGGTTTTCCCTTACAAGCAGCTCCTCAATTGCAAGGTCAGGGGAATAAATATAATTGATGGGGAGAGTTTCTACGAGAGGATATGTGGTAAACTTCTCGTTGAGCGAATAAACCCGAGCTGGTTGATATTTTCGGAAGGATTTCAGAAATCCAGACTGGTCAAGATCAGTAAACGATTGGTTGATCTTGTTGCGTCCGCTATCCTTCTCATTATTTTTTCGCCCATTGCACTCATAACGGCCATTGCAATCAAACTTGACAGTCCAGGGCCTATTCTTTTTTCCCAGGAGAGAGTAGGAGAAAACGGGAAGGTCTTTAAAATCTTTAAATTCCGCTCAATGAGGGCTGATGCCGAGAAGCAAACAGGTCCTGTTTGGGCAACAGAAGACGACCCGAGAATAACCAGGGTTGGCCGGATAATCCGAAAGCTGAGAATTGATGAGATCCCGCAACTACTAAACGTTTTCAAAGGGGACATGAGCTTTGTGGGACCGCGCCCTGAGCGCCCATATTTCGTGGAGCAACTCAGAAAGAAAATCAGGTACTATGATGAGCGCTTTACCGTGAAACCAGGCATCACGGGCTGGGCTCAGATCAAATACCCTTACGGCGCTTCAGAAAAGGATGCCCTCGAAAAGCTTAAGTATGACCTCTATTATATAAAAAACATGTCCTTGGTGATGGACCTGGTTGTTATCTTCCACACGGCAAAGATAGTCCTGCTGGGCCGTGGAGCAAGATGAGGAACCAGGAGTCAGGCGCCAGAAGTCAGAATATTGTTATCAGTTCCTTGCTCTTTGCTGCCCAGCCGTCCCGCTGCCCAGCTTGCCCCGCTTCCTAGCCTTCTAGCTTTCTAGCTTCCTAGCCTCCCAGCTTCCTAGCCTGCTAGCCTCCTAGCTTCTTATGTGCGGCATTATAGGCATAATTGACTTCAATCATAACAGGCCTGATGAACGTCTGCTCCGTCAGATGCTGGGCATTATCCGCTATCGTGGCCCTGATGCCTTTGGAATTTACCAGGACGATATGGCGGGTCTTGGCTCAACAAGGCTGAGTATTATTGACCTAAACACCGGAGATCAGCCTATTCACAATGAGGACAAATCCGTATGGGTAGTGCTGAACGGCGAAATATTCAATTATCCTGAACTCAGACAGGACCTTCAATCTAGGGGGCACTCTTTTTATACCAGGTCTGACACCGAGGTTCTGGTTCACCTCTATGAAGAATACGGCACAAACCTTTTTAATCACCTCAATGGCCAGTTCGCTCTTGCCATTTGGGATACCAGAGAAAAGAAGCTCATCTTAGGCCGCGACAGGGTGGGGATCCGTCCTCTATATTATCACCTTCATAACCACAAGCTTGTTTTTGCATCTGAAATCAAGGCCATTTTGCTGGACCACGGCGTCCCTAGGACCTTGGATTTCCAGACGCTCTCAGACATTTTTACCTGCTGGGCCCCCCTAGGAGACGAAACAATTTTTGAG
>JALVSJ010000036.1 GCA_027024445.1 Desulfobacterales bacterium | reverse complement strand
CAAAATCTTAGCCCCGTTTCAGACGCGTCGCCTCCTGATATATCTGGCTCCTCAGCCGATTTAATTCATCATTTAACCTTTCTTCATCTTTTTCATCTACCAGATGATCATTGTAACTAGAGATCAGGAGGTCATTAAATGATCCCATGCCTCCATACCAAGATAGAATTTCTTCGAGC
This sequence comes from Desulfobacterales bacterium, assembly GCA_027024445.1. Taxonomy (GTDB): domain Bacteria; phylum Desulfobacterota; class DSM-4660; order Desulfatiglandales; family Desulfatiglandaceae; genus B111-G9. The sequence continues at coordinate 2,274 of JALVSJ010000036.1, read as the reverse complement.
AGGTAAATATCAATAGTACCTCCATCTTTCTTCAGAGCAGATTGGATCTTATCTGCCCAGAAAGTTTCCCCAACAGAGCGCAGCAAAGCTTCACAAGCGATAAGTAGTTGAATCAAAGTATTCATATCTCAATTCCCCCCTACTGAATCCACTTAGGATCAACACGGGGAATGTAGACTTGATTGCCACCCCCCAGAATCTGACCAACGCCAGTCGACTGCGGAGCAGCGGCACCCTCATATATCGTTGTACCTTTGGGTACTCGAATGCTTACAACATTTTGTGCCGTATTGCCCCATTGCGGGGCAAGTGCAGAATCCAATTGAGACTGAAGAGGACCACTTGGTTTTGTTCTGGTCCAATAGGGGCCGAGCTTTCTGGCACTACCACCGTAAACTCTGTAAAGAGTAGTAGTTTCAGATGTCGTCGTAGCTGTATATGACCCACCTCTGAAGGTGGCTGCTGTTGCATCATCTAGAGGTCCAGGATTAGTAGGACCATGCCGTACTCCCTTTGTGGCATAACAGTAATGCTACAAAAAATATCACACTTCTAACAAGCTCTCATCAAACCAAACATCCTCATAATCACCATCAATGAGGAATCTCCACCCAGGTGGCAACCCGAGATATTTCTTGATCTGTGGATGCCAATCATCAAGATGCTCAACATGCAATGGCTTAAAAAAGTCAGGATCATCTGAGAGTTCTTCGCCAGCATAAATGTACCAGCCTGTCGTATCTCCTTGAGGTGGATGCCGAAAACCGTTGATCGGAACAATACCATCACGAACATTAGTAGCGATACCAACCTTAAAATTATCTGGTGAGGGTAGGAAATCTGCGTCATATTTTTTACATAACTCCTTTTGCAATTCTTCTATTGCGGTTGCCGTCATAACCCTAGATCCTTTTTCTGCTGCCTTGAGAACCGACTTAGCTCTGCACCTTGCCTTGAGGAGCAAGTCGGACACTGAGGCTGAACTGCATCAATATCCCTCATACGGCTTTTATCGATTCGTCCAGTTCGGTAATACTCCTTAACCAATGGATCCTTATGGTCAGCAAACTGCTTCGACGTTCTAGCACCACAATCCACGCATGGCTTGCCTTGTACTGACTGTCTCTGTGCTCGAGTCGTTGCACCAGACGGCCGTTTATAGGCTTTAGTTATCTTTGGTGCACTCTTTGTGGCATCAGATCAAATTTTGGCACTCAAGTTCCATAACTGATCGGGAATTAGGAACGCGTATTTAGCGTACCGGATTCACATAAGGAAGTTCACACCCATGTTCCTCTAATACTTTTTCATAGTGAGTTAAAAACTCTACAAATTTTTCTCTTAGCACATCCGATATTTCTTGAACCGCTTCCAAATCACCAGCTATAGCTTCTTCCTTAAGCTCCTCTATTTCATCCAAGATAATCCGTAATGTATCGCCTTGGATTAATAAACCAGGAAAATTTCGGCCCAAGTACCTAGCTACAACAGCATTACTTGCATCACTTAGCAGTTCGAATTCTTTCGCCTCAGACATAAGGTTACTCCGGGCGGAAAATAACGTGGGGTTTATTGGGATCGACTGTTCCCTTGAAAATATCCTGATTACTTGGGATACCCTCACGAACATTCTTTGAACCAGGTAATGACCTTGATAAATTATTTCGCGTTTTGCTGTTTGCATTAATAACAAAGTCATAATCAGAGTTTGGTCGCAGAGCCTTGTTCGGATTAACTCTACTACCTACAACACCTATTTCCTGACCAGATCGATTCGCTGCATTTTGAATCCGCTGTATTTCACTAGGCGACAATTTATCAAGCGTACCCCCACCACCAACCTTTGGCCCCTTTGCAACAACTCTAGCCAGCCTGGCTATATTCTTTACCGTCCTAAGCGGATTGAGTGCCCCTCGTACCGTATCGCGGACTGCATTCGCCAGCTGCGGCTTCCCCGTTGCAACTATATTCAGCGCAACATTCAGACCAAAATCGATAAATAGCTTCGGATTTTCCCCATCCGGATCAACATATTTGTACGGATTGTTGTTCGCATACGCATACCGGTTGAAACTGTGGACACTCCCCTCCCTCACACCCGCCGGGTCCACACCCATAAACCGTCCCAGCCGCGGCGAGTAGTACCTCGCACCCATGTAGGTCAGGCCGGTCGCGGCGTCCTCCCGATGGCCCGTATAGCCGGCCCGCAGCCCGGTCGGCTGGCGCTCCCCCAGCACTTCCCCGCCCCAGGGCTGATAATGGGCCCGCCACTTC
>JALVSJ010000035.1 GCA_027024445.1 Desulfobacterales bacterium | reverse complement strand
AGGTACACAAGATGGGTGAGGTCCATGACGGCGAAGCCACCATGGACTGGATGCTGGAGGAAAAGGAGCGGGGAATCACGATTACTTCGGCTGTTACCTCCTGCCAGTGGAAAGGCCATAGCATTAACATTATCGACACGCCAGGACATGTAGATTTCACCATAGAAGTGGAGCGATCCCTGCGTGTTCTGGATGGCGCCATCGGGGTCTTTTGTGCGGTTGGCGGCGTGGAACCGCAATCCGAGACAGTATGGCACCAGGCGGACAGGTACAAGGTCCCCAAGATAGCATTTGTGAACAAGATGGACCGCCTTGGTGCGGATTTCTTCCGCGTGGTGGAAATGATTAAGGAACGACTGGGTGCCACACCCTTAATACTCCAGCTACCATGGGGAGCGGAGAGCGATTTCAAGGGTGTTATTGATCTGGTGGGGATGCAAGCCATATACTGGAAGGATGAAACCCTAGGGGCCGAATTTGAAGAACTCCCGATTCCACCCGAGCTCGAGGATCAGGCCGAACAGTATAGGGACGTGCTGCTCGAGACCCTTGCGGACAAAGATGACACAATAATGGAAAAGTATCTGGCTGAGGAGGAAATCAGCCCCCAGGAGATACATCAGGCTATACGTCGGGCCACCATAAATCTTGAGCTTGTCCCGTTGCTCTGTGGCGCTGCATTGCGAAACAAAGGAATACAGCCGCTCATTGATGCCATTGTTTCCTACCTTCCCTCTCCTATAGACATACCTCCCATTGTGGGAGAGGTCCCGAACTCCGATGCCCGAGAGCCGAGGGAGCCGGATCCAAAGGGCCCTTTTGCCGCCCTTGTCTTCAAAGTCATGATGGATCAGGGCCGTAAGATGACATACCTCAGGGTTTATTCGGGGAAGGTCTCGGTGGGAGCCCAGGTGTACAACCCCCGCAAGAAAGTCAAGGAGAAGCTTGCAAGACTGCTCCGGATGCACTCCAACAAGAGAGAGAGGATTAATGAAGCCTCCGCCGGAGATATTGTGGCCGCAATGGGCCTAAAGCTGGCATCCACGGGTGACACCCTGTGCACAGAGGACAAACCGATACTCTTTGAGCCCATAGAATTTAAAGACCCTGTAATAACCATGGCAGTGGAACCCAAAAAGGTCCAGGACCACGATCGCCTCATTGAAGCCTTGGATAAGCTCGCCGACGAGGACCCCACGTTCAAACACAAGATAGATGAGGAAACGGGCCAAATAGTGGTCTCTGGGATGGGTGAACTTCACCTAGAAATAATGATGCACAGGGTAAGCCGGGAATTCTCCATTGAGACCAATCAGGGTAAGCCACAAGTTGTCTATAGGGAGACAATTTCAGAGTCAGCGCAACATGAAGAGGTATTTGAGCGAGAGATCGGGGGACAACAGCATTATGCTGGGGTGTTGCTGGAAGTAAGACCACTTCCCAGGGGATCGGGCAACCGTTTCCTCGATCGCTGTGAGAGCCCTGATTTGAACGATATGTTCCTTGAGGCAATTGAGCAGGGCGTCAGGGAAGCCCAAAACTCCGGGGTTCTCATGGGATATCCCATGCTGGATGTGGAAACCGTCTTGAGGGACATAAAAACCAAAGAAAATGCGAGTGATGAACTCGCCTTCAGGGTTGCAGCCACAATGGCCTACAGGGCTGCCTGCCAGAAGGCATCTCCCATCCTACTAGAGCCCATAATGAGGGCCGAGGTCCTTGTACCTGAGGAGTTTATGGGAGAAGTGATTAGTGATCTCAACAGCAGACAGGGCAAGATAGAAAATATCGCCAAGAAGGGCCCGGTTCAGGTAATCACCGCCACCGTGCCCCTATCAAAGATGTTTGGATACTCCACCACCCTGCGTTCTCTCACCCAGGGTCGCGGCACCTTCACCATGCATTTCACGCATTATGATAAAGTAGACTAAAAAGTTATGAGTTATGAATTATGAGTTATGAGTTGGGGGATTTATTGTCCTAAGAGTTTGCAAGGAGGCTCCCTACATTCTCCTAGAATGCTACTTTTTGTGTCAGAAAACCAAGATTTCTCGCTTCGACTTCCTGTCCCTGCCTTTTCTCATGACTCTAGCTCACTCATAACTTTAGGCACTCTAGATCACTCCTAACTCCTCACTCCTAACTATATTCCGGCTTCCTCTTTTCAAGAAACGCCTTTATTCCTTCCCGTCCATTGGGATGATCCGCACACCGAGCAAGCCATCTGCGCTCCTGCTCCAGTTGCACTTCAAGGCTGGTATCAAATGAATCGTTAATCAATTTCTTTGAAGCCTTGAATGAAAAAAGCGCTCCATGGTTGATTTTCCGTACCAATTCAACTGCCGCATCCACACTCTGACCGTCTTCCACCACTTCGGTGACCAGGCCCCATTCAAGGGCCCTATCTGCAGGAATGAGTGGATCAAACACCGCGATTTCCATTGCTCTGGCTATTCCAACGAGCCTGGGCAAAGCAAACGTACCCCCGCCGTCAATACTCAGGCCATTTGATGTGTATGCCTGCCTGAGAACAGCAGAGGACTCCATAATGCGGAAGTCACAAGCCAGTGCCATGGAGAAGCCTCCGCCAGCGGCAAGGCCATTAATGGCAGCCACAACCGGCTTTGGCATGCGCCTGATTTCCAGTATGGCCTGATGATAAATTGCCGCAAGCTCATAAAATGCGTTTCCATAATCTTCCTTGTAAGAGCTGATCCACTTGAGGTCTCCTCCTGCACAAAAGGCCTTACCGGCTCCCGTGAGCACAACTCCTTTGATAGAGTCGTCCAATGATATGGACATCAAAATGTCACCTAAAGCTCTTATCGTGTTGGAATCAAAGGCATTATAGGCCCTGGGCCGATTTAGTTTAATAATGGCCACATGCCCTTTGTGATCAACAATCACAGTATCTTCCATGGCTTCCTCCTGTCGAAAAAGTTAGCATGATCATTACTCTCCGCAATCAAGGGCACTTCGCCCTTTGCTTCTCCCCTGTTTTCTTCTCAAGGATACTCCCCCCTTCCTTAAAGGGGGGCCGAGGGATTTTGGAAACGGGCTCTTAAATTCCCCCTCCGATCTCCCCGTTTCTTCCCTGAATTTTTGTCATTGACTGTGGGCCAGCCCGTTATATATTAAAGGAGACAATGTTTCTACCACTAATCGGGACGTCCTAAATAATGAGCCTAGTTGATCCTTTTAATCGAACAATTGAATACTTACGCATCTCTGTGACAGACCGCTGCAATCTTCATTGCCTTTACTGCGTCCCGCAAGGTGATATCCCCAAGCTAAAACATGAAGAAATTCTAAGGTATGAAGAGATCTTGAGGATTGTGCGAGTAGGAATAGCCCTTGGCATAAAGAAGGTCAGGGTTACAGGAGGAGAGCCTCTTGTCAGAAAAGGTATCATTCATTTTCTTAACGCCCTTTCCTCGCTGGAGGGCTTGAAGGACCTTGCGATAACTACCAATGGTGTACTGCTTAAGCATAACCTCGCTGAAATCCGGGACGCGGGGATAAATCGCCTTAATATCAGCCTTGACACCCTTAGAAACGATCGTTTCAAGTTCATTAGCGGGGTGGATAAGCTAGATGATGTGTTGGAAGCCATCCAGTTGGCCGAAAAACTTGGCTTTAGCCCAATCAAACTAAATATGGTCGTCATGAAAAACGTTAATGAAGATGAGATTGAGGCGTTCGCGAGGCTTTCCCTAGACAAGCCCTATCATATCCGATTTATAGAATACATGCCCATGGGATCACGGCCCGGGCACGTTAATCCTGGTCACATTCCTACCAAGCAAATAAAGGAAATGGTGCAAAAAATATCTCCTCTGGAGAGGATACTGCGGCAACGCCACGACGGACCTGCAGAACGTTACCGTCTCAAGGGGGCGCGGGGCGAGATCGGTTTCATAAGCCCAATGACCAACCATTTCTGCAATTCTTGCAATCGCCTGAGGCTCACGGCTGAAGGACATATTCGACCCTGTCTGCTCTCGGACCGGGAACTGGATGTGAAGACAGCTCTCCGCAACGGAGCCAACGATGAGGACCTGGCAGAGTTGTTACGAAAGGCCACCTCCTTCAAACCAAAGGCTCACTCTCTAATTCCAAAGGAATCCTCCCTTCTTTATCCTGGAGAAATGTCCACAATAGGCGGTTAAGATCTTCTCATTGGCAAATAATCGAAGTTGGTCTCTTTTTGTCGGAAAGAGGGCTTGCATTGTTCCTTCCCGCGTCCGCCTGGCTATCAGACAGGCGGGCGCGGGCTCCACTCTTGTCAATTTCATCCACAAAATCCACAAGACGCCTTTTTCCTAAGGCTCAGGTCCCTGCCTGCCGCAACTCTCAGGACTGAATCAAGGTAAGTTTCCAGGTAGTTACAGAAAAAGAAATTTATCCATGTCTTCTTGAGGAAAAAATCCTGTTGACATCGAGAGGCCATTTTCTGTAAGAAGAAAACTATGTCTAATTATCAAGTAGTGTTGCAGACGAGCTGACTTTAGATTCCCAGCCTGTCGAACAAAGATTTTCTTACTTAACCCTCTATCGCGGAGGGAAATATGCGCTCAGCGGTTTCTCATTTCTCTGCACGCGCCCACTTCTTTGAAACTTTTCTTTTGGCCCGCCACCTCTATTATTTCCACCACAGAATAAAAGCCCCAACTTTATTATGGCACGGCTCTTAGATGAGCCTCCAATCAAACGGAAAACCAACACAAACATTAGCATATTGGCCTGTTATAACCCATTTTGTTTGTGGGTATTCTCTTCCTAACCTTTAACATAAGCAGAAAGGAGGTCCCATGAAACTCACACGTCGGCAGTTCATCAAACTCACTGGGGCTTCCGCCGCCGGCGTAATGGCGTTAGGTGTGGGCATAGATCTCAAGCCGATCAAGGCCCATGCCCAGACCCTCAAGATCCGTTACGCCAGGGAGACCACAAGCATATGTTGCTATTGTGCTGTGGGCTGCGGTGTGATTGTGCACACCGGAAAGGCGGGAGCAGGCAAAGTCATCAACATTGAAGGTGATCCTGATCATCCCATTAACGAGGGAGCCCTTTGTTCAAAGGGAGCTGCTTTGAGCCAACTTGTGAACAACGAAAACCGCATCACAACGCCACTATACCGGGCACCTTACAGTACCCGCTGGCAGAAGGTCTCCTGGGACTGGACCCTGTGGCAGATCGCTCTCAGGGTAAAGAAAAGCCGCGATGCTAGTTTCACCGCCCGCAACGAAAAGGGCCAGGTGGTCAACCGCACTAATGGAATTGCCCACGTTGGCAGTGCCGCATTGGACAATGAAGAATGCTGGCTGGTACAGGCAATGATGAGAGCCTTGGGCCTGGTGTATATAGAGCACCAGGCACGTATCTGACACAGCGCCACTGTTGCGGCTCTGGCAGAGTCGTTCGGACGCGGCGCAATGACGAATCACTGGATCGACATCCGTAACAGCGATTGCATCCTTATCATGGGCTCCAACGCAGCCGAGAACCACCCAATCTCCTTCAAGTGGGTGACCGAGGCCATGAAGCGCGGGGCCAAACTCATCAGCGTTGACCCCAGATTCACGAGGAGCTCATCGAAGGCTGATATTTACGCACCCTTGCGCTCAGGAACCGATATTGCGTTCCTTGGCGGTATGATCAAATATATCCTTGACAATGACAAGTATTTCAAGGATTACGTGGCCAACTACACCAACGCCTGTTTCATAGTGGCGGATAGCTATGATTTCAACGATGGCCTTTTCTCAGGCTATGACCCCGTTCACCACAAGTATGACAAAAGCAAATGGGCGTTTGTCAAAGACGAAAAGGGCATTCCGAAAAAAGACCGCACCTTGCAGCATCCTCGATGTGTGTTTCAGTTACTGAAGAAGCATTACAACAGGTATGACCTTGACACTGTCTCGGCCATCACCGGAACACCTAAAGAGGATTTGCTCAAGGTATACGAGACATACTCTGCCACAGGACAAAAGGGCAAGGCAGGCACAATCATGTATGCCATGGGCTGGACCCAGCATACCGTGGGTGTGCAGAATATCCGGGCCATGGCTATTATCCAGTTGCTACTGGGCAATATCGGAGTAGCAGGCGGAGGAGTGAACGCACTGAGAGGTGAGTCCAACGTACAGGGTTCCACAGACCATTGCATCCTCTTCCATATCTTGCCCGGTTATTTGAAGACCCCAAAGGCATCTCAGCCCATGTTGGCCGACTACAATAAAAAGTACACGCCGCACACGAATGATCCATTGAGTGCCAACTGGTGGGGGAACTATCCCAAATACTCTGTGAGCTTGCTCAAGAGCTTCTGGGGCGACAAGGCCACTCCGGCCAACGACTTTGGCTACAGTTGGCTGCCCAAGCTCGACGACGGCAAGGCCTACTCATGGCTTGACCTGTTTGATGCCATGTATAAGGGCGAGTTTAGCGGATTCTTTGCATGGGGACAGAATCCCGCAGGCTCCGGTGCCAACTCCAACAAGACAAGGAAAGCCCTTGCCAAGCTGGATTGGATGGTCAATGTGAACATATTTCCCAATGAGACGGGCTGGTTCTGGAAGGGCCCCGGTATGAATCCAAGGGAGATCAAGACCGAGGTCTTCTTCTTGCCCTGCGCTGTCTCGGTTGAGAAAGAGGGATCAATCACCAACAGCGGTCGCTGGATGCAATGGCGCTATAAGGCCGCAGAGCCCCCGGGTGAAGCCAGGCCTGACGGCGATATAATGATTGATCTGTACAAGAAAATACGGTGGTTTTACCGTAAGGACATCAAGCAAGGTAAGAAGGCCGTATTTCCAGAGCCGATCCTGAATCTCAAGTGGGACTATACAACCAGAGGCAGGTATGACCCCCATAAGGTTGCAAAAGAGATCAACGGTTACTTCCAGAAGGATGTCACCGTAAAAGGGAAACACTTCAAGAAAGGCGACCTGGTTCCCAGCTTCGCATATCTGCAGGCAGATGGATCCACCAGCAGCGGCAACTGGTTGTATTGCAACTCCTATACGAATAAGGGGAACATGGCAGCCAGGCGCAAGAGGGAAAAGTCCGGCATTGGCCTCAACCTCGAGTGGTCGTGGTGCTGGCCTGTCAATCGCCGAATCCTTTACAATCGCGCCTCTGTTGACATGTACGGCAACCCCTGGGACAAGGAGCATCCTGTCATCAGGTGGGACCCCATGGCCAAGGGAGGAAAGGGCGGCTGGGTCGGAGACGTGCCCGATGGCGGCTGGCCTCCCATGCTAAAACCCGATGGATCCCTGAATCCCAAGACCAAGTACCCATTCATTATGAAACCCGAAGGCCATGGCCGCGTTTTCGGCCCTGGTCGAGCTGACGGACCGTTCCCCGAGCATTATGAACCATTGGAATGCCCTGTGGAAAAGAACCTGCTTTCCAGCCAACTGGTCAACCCTGTGCTGCCTCGCTACACCACGGATATGGATGTCTACAGGACGTGCGATCCCCGCTTTCCGATCGTGGCCACAACATACCGTGTGTCAGAGCACTGGCAGACCGGTGTCCTGA
>JALVSJ010000034.1 GCA_027024445.1 Desulfobacterales bacterium | reverse complement strand
CGCCCCACTCATACATGCAAATGGCCACGAGCACGAGCGCTGCTGTCTCAGCCCTGAGTATCCTTCCCCCCAGGCTCACCGGAATAAAGCCTGCCCGTGATGCGCGGCTGATCTCATCTTTAGAAAACCCTCCTTCAGGCCCAGTAATACCAATTACCCTTTTGCCTGGGGATTGCTGGCGAAGAATCGCTTTGAGGTCCTGGACCCTTTCGTGTTCCCACAGGATGATCTTCAGGGTGGAGGGATCGGCATGGGTTTGCAGGACTTCCTCGAACCCCGAGACGGGCAGAATCTCGGGTGGACGGTCTCTGTCTGATTGAGCAGTGGCATGACGGGCAATCTCCCGCCAGTGCCTTAGCTTGCTAGGTTCTCTTTTGGCGTCAAAACGAACAACGGTTCGCTGGGAATAAAAGGGAACCAGGCACGAGACACCTAGTTCTGTAAGCTTTTGGACTACAAGGTCCATTGCCTTGGCTTTGAGAACGGCCTGACACAGCGTTATCTGGACGGGGGCGGGTTGAGGTGCCGCTATAGGTTCGATGAGCCGCACCACTACTTCCACCGGATTTACGGCCACGATGGTCCCCTTGTAACGGGAGCCTTTCATATCGGCTATGACAAGGTGATCACCCACTTCCATCCGCAGCACTCTTGCTATGTGCTTGGCCTGTGATCCCCCGATGTGCACCGTTTCGGCCGATGGGTCAATGTGATCTATGATGAACCGTCTCATCTTGAAGTTTCTTTTGCCCGGGTTTCTTGAAAATAACGCTCGCCCATTCGTCCATGGTATCAGTGCGGATCCACTCAAGGCCCTCTTGCTCAAAATCAGCTACCACTTGCCCTACTTGCTCCCTCAATAGTCCCGAGACAATGAGCCTTCCCTCTGGAGCAGTGACAGATGAAAGCTCTTTTGTCAGTCTTCGAATGGTATCATAAATAAGATTGGCGGCCACTACAGAAAATTGCTCGTTTAATTGATGTAGTGGTGTGGCGGAAAAGACAATCCGATCTTCAACATTATTCAATTGCGCGTTGCGTCTTGCCCATCGCAGTGCCTCGGCATCTATATCAATTGCGACAACAGGCCGGGCCCCCAGCAGTGCAGCATATATCGCAAGTATTCCACTTCCCGTGCCAACATCCAGCATGTTCCAAGGGTCTGGTTTTTCCACCTCCTCGAGGGCGACGAGGCACATCTTGGTCGTGGGGTGCTGTCCAGTTCCAAAGGCCGGGCCCGGATCCATGAGTATAAGGATTTCTGTCGGTTGAGGCGGCGGAGTTTCCCATGCAGGAATAATTGTGAGGTGGTCCGTAATTCTTTCAGGCTTAAAGAATTGTTTCCATTTTTCCGACCAGTTCTGGCTCTCAATGAGGGTTGTTTTCAGCACAGGGGTGCTGGAGCCAGGAAAGATTAAGGGAATGTGCTCTAACCTCTCTTTTAAGAGTCCAATGAGAGACCCCGTGGCTTTTCTGGCCTCCAGGTATGCTTTGAGGCGCCTAGGGTTCTGATCTTGGCTGACCAGTCCATTGCAACCCAGATCGAACAGAATGGCAGATATTGCCTCGTGAGTTTCTGGGTCAGCTTCTATCTCGATCTCCAGCCATGAATCGATGGTTCGATCCTTATTTTTCATGACAGGGAAGTAGGGTTAACAAAAAAACCCGCCCTGTCGGCGGGTCTGCTTTGTTTGGGCCATAGCACTCATGAATCAGGCCTTGGTGAATTGGTAACTCAATTGGCCGTTGGGGTGCTTGACCACCTCGGTCTTCATCTCCATCCCCAATTGCAAATCTTGCTCTGGGATATCTTTTGCAATTCTCCCAAACACCTTGTAATCGCCGTAATCAAGCAAAGCTATGCAATAGGGCAGATCAGCTTCAAACCCAAGAGGGGCATATTGTAACTGGCTGTAAGTAACAAGCTTTCCTGTCCCTGAGACCTCGAACCATTCCATGTTGCTATCAAGACAGTGAAAGCAATCGGCTCGAGGAGGAAAATACTTCTTGCCGCACCCCTTGCACTGGGTACCCATCACCTTGCCCTGCTCCAGATATCCAACAAAGTCATTGACTTTGGTTATTGCTGTAAAGCTTACTATTCCAAATTTCTTGAACCTATCATCCACCTCTTTTTTCTTTTTAGCCATTTTCCTACCTCCCCAGAATCGTCACACAACCGTAAAGCCCTACTCCTCCAATGTTATGGACCAGGCCTATTTCAGGGTCCTTTACCTGCATGTCTCCAGCCTCTCCCCTCAACTGAAGTACAATGGTTCTGATCTGTGAACCGCCGGTAGCACCCACTGGATGCCCCTTTGACAGCAATCCACCGTCCACATTGATAGGAATAGAACCCTCTTTATATGTCTCCTTGGAGCGGATGAGTTCCTTGCCCTGGCCGGGTTCAGCAAACCCAAGATTTTCATATGCCATCATTTCTGCGATGGTGAAA
>JALVSJ010000033.1 GCA_027024445.1 Desulfobacterales bacterium | reverse complement strand
GCCTGACTTTCCCACACCTTTGTCGTGGTGCTAGTGATAACCCGAAAGCCACGCTTTCTCACCTCTTCAGCCAATCCGAACATTAGGGTGCTTTTCCCCCCTGCACCAACGATGGCCACGTGTTCGTGCCGCCCCATACCCAGAGCATCTAAGAGACTATATACCTTTTTTGTCAAATTGCTCGCTGCCTTGCCGGATTTTTCGCAGGCTCTATTCTATTTCTTCCTCAACACCCTGTTGTCCCCCACCCTGACAGTAACCTGGGATTTGTCGAAGTATTCTATAAGGGGAATGGTGTATTTTCGTGAGGCACCTGTCATCTCTTTGAATTGAGGCGTGGTAATCTCACCATGATCTTTCAAGAAATCGACAAGTCTCTCTTTCAGATCTTCGATAGCATCACGGTGGAAGTAGAGATCCTCCTTCACCTTGATCAAAACACCATCCTTTAGCATAACATCAAGAACCTCGTCAGCCGTGTTCCCCGAAAATTTCTCTTTCACTTCTTTGAAATATGGGGGCTGAAGCCAGCTATCCAGGTAGATCTTTTCAAGTTCTTCCCTTATCCGTTTCTGGTCCTCTGCAAGGGTCACCCTATGTTCTTTCAGGCGAACAAGCTCTCTTTCCTGGACAATGACCCCCTGCTTTGTCAAGTCATTCAGGAGAAAGTCGAAGAGTTTTGGTCCTCTGATGCTGGCTATCTGCGATCGGAGTTCTTCTTTTGGGAGGCCCAATTTCAAAGGGAACTGCTGGTGGTACCGGGAAATGTGCTCCAGTATCTCTTCCCTCACTCTATTTACAAACTCGCTATGGACCAGCACCCCCCGTTCCTTATCTACTTCAATAATCACCTTTTGTGACTGAAGAGGGCGAAGACCTTCTTCCAGCTTTTTCTTCCTGAGATTAGTGAGGAACTGGAGCGTGGCCTTTTCTACCCCTTTGAAACGCTCCATTTTTACAAACTGCTCAATTATCTGGTCTACAGAGCCCTCGTGAAGTAGCTTCATCTCATCCAGGGTCTCCTGGACGAACCTCTTTTTCTTGCGCGGCAAAGGATGGAGAACAACCCCTCCACCTATGGTCCTCACAGGGGAATAACTGCGCAGCACAAACCTGTCCCCTTTCAATACAGCCGTTGGTGCATCGAGCCTGATCTGAGCCATGCATCTCTCCCCTGGCTCCAACTCCTCACGATCCAGTAGAACCACTGTCCCGAGAATCTCCGAGGTACCGGTATGGAATCTAGCCTTTGCCCGATTTTTCAGCTTCTTGGGAGCGCTCGCTAACAATTCCAGAGACACGTCCACCATGAAAGTAGGCCTCAAAGACTCTGCTGTGGCTACGATGTCACCTCTCTTTATGGCGGATTTTTCTACTCCCTGGAGATTTATGGCGGTCCTTAGCCCTGCCCGGACCTCCCCTATATCCTTTCCATGGACCTGGATACCCCGTATCCTCGACCCTATTTCCTCCGGGTAAATGGTCACTTCGTCACCAACGTGGATTCTCCCTGAGACCGTCGTCCCCGTGACAACCGTACCAAAGCCCTTTATGACAAAGACTCGGTCTATGGGCAGACGAAAGAGGTGCCCCACCTCCTTCTCTGGTATGTTCTTTACCAGTTCGTCCAGGGCCTCCTTTAACTTATCCAGGCCTTCTCCCGTCACCGCAGACACCTCGACGATTGGCGCATCAGCGAGAAATGTACTTGAGAGATATTCGGTGACATCTTCTCTCACGAGCTCAAGCCATTCTTCCTCGACCATATCTATCTTTGTGAGAACGACAATACCATGGCGGATACCAAGCAGTTCGCAGATCTCCAGGTGCTCTTTGGTCTGGGGCATTATCCCTTCATCTGCAGCAATGACGAGGGCCACAAGGTCAATACCCGTTGCCCCTGCCACCATGTTCTTGACAAACTTCTCGTGGCCTGGCACATCCACTATTCCCACAAGCTTTCCACCGGGGAGTTCCAGGTGTGCGAAACCAAGCTCAATGGTGATACCCCGCTCTTTTTCCTCCTTGAGCCTGTCTGTATCAATACCGGTGAGGGCCTTAATCAGTGAGGTCTTCCCGTGATCAATGTGCCCTGCTGTACCTAAAACGATTTGCTTCATGAAGAAGCCCCCTTTTTCTAGTGTGTCTGTATACAAATAGGGTCAAAGGGCCATGGTGTCAAGGTTAGTATTGTTTGCATTTCCCATCTTGACAAGGCCCTCGGGCAAACATAACATTATTAAACCGGTAGAAAAAACACTGCCTGAAATGGCAAAAGCGCACTTAAATAAAAGCCCATTGACGGCTTTGGAATACTCTGGTATCATATAAAATGGCAAATTGTGTGATAGCTGATAGCTGATCGTTCCCCGGTAGCTCAGCAGGTAGAGCGGGTGGCTGTTAACCACTTGGTCGGCAGTTCGAGTCTGTCCCGGGGAGCCAGACAAAAATCTACGGACTTT
>JALVSJ010000032.1 GCA_027024445.1 Desulfobacterales bacterium | reverse complement strand
AGTCACCCAGTTGATGGCCACTACCAACCAGAGAGCTGCTGAGCTCATGAAGGGCTACGAGGTCCACGCATGCACTGATATAACCGGCTTTGGTCTCCTTGGACACATTGCAGAAATGGTTGAGGGTGAACAAATCGGGATAAAGCTATCCTCCAAGCACATACCTGTATTGCCCGAAGCAATTGAGTTTGCTTCAATGGGTTTTTTCCCGGAAGGGGCTTACAAGAACAAGGATTTCAGGAGTTGCATGGTGGAGTTTTCGCCAAGCGTGGATTCAGTCCTCGCTGATCTCCTGTTTGATCCTCAGACATCCGGAGGCCTGCTCATCTCAGTGGCAAAACCCCACGCCCAGGCTCTCTTAAGGGATCTCAAGCAAGGTGGAATCACCCACGCCGCCATTGTCGGAGAAGTGGTGGGAACACTCCAGGGAAAGATCCGCGTTATTTAGTCAAAAGGTTCTGTCTCAATAATTCATCAAGCTGCTTTTCAAACTCCTCATGTAGTTGGGCCTCCAGAGATGCCCATTGGGCTGAGGCCTTATGATTTGCGATCACGGCGCTACCTCTAATCCCCTTCTCTTGAAGCTCTTGGGCCAGCTTGGCCCTTATTTTTTCAGCCTCATGCGTGAGCTGCTTTTGAAACCTTTCTATAAGAGCCCTTATGGGAGCAGGGTTGAGCCCCAAAACCTTTTCCACCAGCTCAAGCATATCCTCATTGGACCTTTCAATGTTAATACGTTCCATGCAATCATCCAGTATGGACTTTTTGATCCACTCCTGGGCTTGCTCATCCATAAAGCCTATCTCGCTTATTATGTCTTCCGTGCGGAGAACTCGGTCTAGGAATTTCTGTACCATTCCTTTACCCTTGTCTTCGATTTCTTTCTTTCTGATTTGGACCTTTTCTTCCTCGGTTACCTCAAGATTTTTGGCTTTTTCCATTATTATATCTAGGGTGCTTTTGATCTCTCCCATCACTCAACCTCCGTCTCTTTTACATCTGCCAATCCGTTTCCATTACTACCGCGCCAGCCTGCCACAAGGGGGATTGTCTTAATCATTTTTGCCCTCAAACCAGGTAACAACCGCATCGTGCAACCGGGGCCGAAAATCTCTTATTTTTTCATTGTCTCTAATAGGGTGGATTCTATTTGTAAAGAACACAACGATCAAGTCCCTGTCCAGGTCTATCCAGACGGAAGTTCCGGTGAAACCCAGGTGGCCAATCGAATTCTTCGAAAAAAATTTCCCCGCACTGGACCCTTCCGGCGATGGCGTATCCCACCCCAAGGTCCACGTAGTTCCCGCGGGGTCGCTCTGTCTTTCAAGAAACTCTCTCACCAGGCGGGAGGCAAGCATATCTGATCTTTGCCCATAGTAGTGCTGCACCAGGCATGCACACAAATAGTATGCATCTAGGGCTGTTGAAAAAAGCCCTGCATGCCCTGAATATCCACCCATTACGTAAGCGTTTTCATCATGCACATGCCCACGAATGACTGTTCCCCGCCACCGGCACTTCTCTGTAGCGGCATAGTCTTCAATTGGAAATCGTGGCTCTTCATTGGCGAGCTGAAAAAATGTCCTGGTCAACCCAAGAGGTGCATAAAAATATCTGCTTACCAACTCGGACAGGGTTAAGCCAGAGATGCGCTCCACTACCCATTCAAGGAGGATATAGCCCAGGTCACTGTATACAGCCTTTTTCCCGGGTTCATAATCCAGCGGGGTTCCAAGGACCAGATTGCGTATTTTGCTTTTCGCCTCTCTAGGATCAATACTCCCAACCATTTCATAAAAAGGCTTCCACTCAGGCAGACCCGAGCAATGGCTCAGCAGGTGTCTTATGCTGATGTGTCTTTTGTCCTCAGGGACACCATCTCCCAGCACTTCCTTCAAATGCTGATCCAGGTCCATGAGTCCGTCATTGATTAGCTTCATTACTCCAAGGACCGTAGCAAGTGGCTTGGTAAGTGATGCCACATCAAAGATCGTATCCTTGCGTATTGCAACCGTTTCGGGATTTATACAGGCATGGCCAGCATGCATTTCAAAAAGAATCCTCCTGCTGTTACCAACCACAAGGACGCATCCCGGATACACTCCGGAGCGCACTCCCCAAGACACAATATTCTTTAGATTGTTCAACGAATGCTTCTCCACCTTATAGATTTCCCTTTAAAGAATCTTCGCATTTTGCCTAATACTGCTTACGAACACAACAAATTCCACCAATACTCCCGGCAAATTTATTTGTCGTGAGTTTCTCCTAATTTGATCCTAGTATTTTTAAACAAATAGTATCCCAATGAAACATTTGGTGCGTTGACAATATTCCTTAACTCTGAGATTATCATAATCGAATTATTGGTACTATTTACGCTAACGATACCTAGCTTCCTCATTACTTTGATTTATGTCAAAAGGAACATTCACTAACTGAGTAGGGTGTTATGGATCATCCCACTGCCACAAAAGGTCTTTCAGCACCATTGTTCCGGCAAATCATGGTCACACTGAAAAAAGACAAACGGATCCTATTTGCTTACCTCTATGGATCTGCTTATGAGGGGGAAAACCCCAAAGACATAGATATTGCCGTTTATGCCAAGATGGGGGTTAATCCCCATGTGCTTTCTTCGGATCTCAAAGTCAATTTGTACAACGCGACGGGCCTTCCCCCGGATATTTTCGACATTCGTGTCCTGAATGAACTGGTTGAGCACATGAGCATAACCGGGCTCCTTTATCTCAAAAACGTTCTTATCCATTCAACCCTATTGGTGGATAATGATCCCGGCGCAAGAGGTGATTTCTTGGAGGCCTATGCTTATAAGTACCGCGAATGTGAGGGCCTCATGCAGGAGTTCTTGTCGTGAAAGTTGACCTTATTCGGATTAAGAGCTACCTCGCTGAAATTACGAGAAACTCCGAGGAGCTGAAAGCACTGCTCGCTGCAAATGAACTGAAGCCTCGCTCTATCGCCCTTAAAGCAGCCAAGTACATTATTATCGAACTTGCTGAGGCCATGTCCAACACTATCCAACACATACTAGCGAAGGAAAAGGGAGTAGCAGTATCTGGATATGTCGATGCCATAGTTAAGGCCAAAGAACACGGGATAATTTCAGACCAACTTTTCCAAAGGTTGAAACCGTTCTTTGACTTTAGAAACAGCCTGATACACAGATACTGGCAAATAGACGACAATCTCCTCATAGAAAACATCAAACGAGGCAGAAATGATTTTGACCAGTTCAGTGAAGAGGTCGAAGCCTACCTCCAATCTTTGCAAGGCTTATAAAGGACCATCTAGGCAATCCAAATTCCCTGCATCATAGGAAGAAGCCCACCAAAGAGCTCCCCAATTCATCTTCCAGGCTTGTGTCGCCACAGCCGATTGTCCCCCAAATGAAGTAGAAACTTCCTCTCCTCAGGAAGTCATGCCTGACTTAATCCGGCATCCAGAAATTCTAGGCCTCGGATTTGCTGGATTGTGACTCGGCGGCTGGAATGACAAGTCGCTCCGCGACATACTGAATTTTACTCCGTCCGGAGGCCATCGGTTACCACCCTAGCAGACTCCCTGTCTGCCGGCAAGGCAGACCCTCTTTAGGGAGGCATTTCTAAAAGAGACGCTATCCGCTGGCCACAAATGGTTACCCGCCCTTCCCCGATAACCGGCAAATTTTTCTCAATTCACACCGTCATTGCTCTGGCGCTCATTGTTTTATATCGGATCTTTTGCTTATATCTAATTGATATTTCTAGCTTTTTCTTTCCATGTCCCATGGCATATATCTTGCTTTTTGCCATCTTGTGGTGAAACAAACGCCTTCCAGTGCATTGCGAAATAGCACTGAGTTGCGAGTTAGAAAACGACGCCTCAAAGAGAAAAATACAAACAATTAGAGTCGGTTACCCCAATAGAACACATGTAACCGAAGGGGGCGGAGCCTGCGCGCTTGACAAAAAACACCCTTGACTGATCCGGATTCCAATGGGACCGGACAAGACCAATGCCTCTCATTAATATAGTTTATCCTCATACGCACCTCACAGGACATGCAGAACACAAAGGGGATTTCACGGTCATCCTTTCTGCCTTTCCTGTGGACGACTGCGACATGTATGTGTACCAGGATGCTTTTAGTTACTTTGGTGAAAGGCCTGGGCTTGAAGTGCTTCTAATGCTTGAGCCTTACGTGGTGTTGCCGGGCGAATACCGAGAAGATGTTTGGCATTACTTTGACTACATACTCACATTCGTTGATGGTCTAGCAGAGCGAGGTCGCAAATTTCGAAAAATCAATTTCCCTGTACTTCCTGTCTATGACGAGCGGAACACAGGAAAGCTGATAAACCCTTTTAGAAGTATACCCCCAGAAGCCAAAAAAAACGCTATTTGCCTCATAAACGGGAACAAGTACTCAAACATAGAGGGAGAGCTCTACTCCAAGAGAAAGGATATTGCCCTTTGGTTCCATGAACACTCTAACTTTCAGTGCGATGTCTTTGGATACCCGCCTTTTGACCTTCCAAATTACAAAGGAGCAGTCCAGGACAAATATAGCGTTCTAGCGCAATACAAATTCTCCATATGCTTTGAGAACGTTTATCACCCCGTTTGGTCAAGGGGCTATATCTCAGAAAAGCTCTTGGATTGCTTCATGGCAGAAACCGTCCCTATCTACCTGGGCTGTTACAACATTGAAGAATATGTCCCGACAGACCTCTTTATAGATTTCCGGCAGTTCAGAGACTATGCTGAGCTGGATGATTTCCTACGTTCCCTTTCCCAAGACGATTATAGACTCCACATCGAAAAAATTCGGAAATGGGTAGAGGGCGGTGGACTCGACGATTACACGGTCTATCGTCTCTACGATCAGCTGATTTCCATATTTGTTGCTGAATTCAGGGAAAAGAATCCTTCTTCTGTTTGGCAGCCAGGAGTTTCTCCTAGGTATCAGAGGAAAAAATGGGTTTTCTTAAAGGGCCGCCCTATATGGCCTTGGGATAGCTTATGTGCTCTAGAGACCCCGAAGGTAGCTGCATAGATTGAGCAGTTCTACGTGCTTATAAACCTATTAAACCATAATAGTCGAAGGTGAAGAAATGAAAGTTGTCATTCTAGCAGGTGGCTTAGGGACGAGGTTGAGAGAGGAAACGGAATTTCGCCCCAAACCCATGGTATTGGTTGGAGGACGACCCATCCTTTGGCACATTATGAAGCTGTATGCGCATCATGGATTCAGGGACTTTATCATATGCCTGGGATATCGAGGCAACATAATCAAAGAATATTTCCTCAATTACGAAGCCATTAACAACGACTTTACCATCTGCCTCGGCTCCAAGCAAAAAGTGGTTTACAATGGATCCCACAATGAGCAGGACTTTAACGTTACACTTGCAGATACAGGCCTTAATACCATGACCGGAGGCCGGATAAAACGCATTCAAAAGTACATCTGCGAAGAAAATTTTATGGCCACCTACGGTGATGGTCTTAGCAACATTAACATCACGGAAGTGGTTAAATTTCATCTCTCCCATGGAAAGATAGCAACGGTATCTATCACCCAACCCATGGCTCGTTATGGGATTGTAACTGTTGACGATAGCAATCAGGTTTCCGCCTTTGTTGAAAAGCCAAGACTTAATGATTGGGTAAATATTGGATACTTTGTTTTCAATAGAAAAGTCTTCGATTACTTGGAAGGCGATGATACCATTTTGGAACAAGAACCCCTTATGAGGCTTGCTAGCGAAGGCCAGCTAATGGCTTACCGTCACCGTGACTTCTTCTATCCTATGGATACCTATCGGGAGTATTTGGAACTAAACCGTATTTGGGATTCGGGACAGGTGCCATGGAAAGTGTGGAACTAATGTCTTCCTTTTATCAGGATAGGCCAGTCTTTGTCACTGGTGCCACCGGACTTGTTGGAAGCTGGTTGGTCAGGCACCTCCTGGCCCGTGGCGCTGATGTAGTTTGCCTAATCAGAGACTGGGTTCCCCAAAGTGAACTTATAAGATCAGGAATGCTCGGAAAAGTAAAAGTCGTGAGAGGCGACGTGAGAGACCAGGCCCTCCTGGAGCGTATACTTGGCGAATATGAAATCGATACCGTATTTCACTTAGCAGCCCAGACCATAGTAGGAATCGCCAACAGGAATCCTGTCTCCACTTTGGAAACAAATATCGCAGGGACCTGGGTATTACTTGAAGCATGCAGGCGAAGCCCACAAGTTAAACAGATTGTGGTTGCCTCCTCAGACAAGGCTTACGGGAGCCAGCACAACCTTCCCTATGATGAAAGCTTTCCCCTTCGCGGAGAACATCCCTATGATGTGAGCAAATCCTGTGCAGATCTCATTGCCCACACCTATGCTAAGACATATGGCCTTCCCGTTGTGGTCACCCGTTGTGGCAATTTTTACGGCGGTGGAGATCTCAATTGGAACAGGATCGTGCCAGGCACCATTCGCGCGGTTATCCGGGGCCAACGCCCTACAATCCGCTCTGACGGTCAGTACACTAGGGACTATTTTTATGTGGAAGATGGAGCAGCAGCTTATATGTTAGTCGCTCAAAAACTGGCCCAGAGCCCCCAGTTAATAGGTCAGGCCTTCAATTTCTCCAATGAAACTCCTATGACGGTGCTTGAAATCTGTAACACTATCCTGCGCATCATGGGATCTAGCCTCAAACCCCAAATCCTTAATCACGCTTCCAATGAAATTAGAAGTCAATACCTCAACGCCCGGAAAGCCAAGAAGATGCTCGGATGGCGACCTCTTTTCAGTCTTGAACAAGGATTGGAGAAGACCATAGAGTGGTACTACGAGTTTTTTAACTATGTCCCAAAAAATCGAACTAATAAGGAAACGGATCTTAGACCTTGTGCGCGAGTATGCGAAGGTCGCCTTTGAAACTGGACCGTTCGTTCCTGGCAGAGACGTTGTACCCGTTGCTGGTAGAGTCTTCGATGATGATGAATTGACCGCTGCTGTAGAGGCATGTTTAGAGTTTTGGCTTACTGCTGGTCCCCGCGCCTCGCGCTTTGAACACAAAATTGCTCGTTTCATGGGATCAGGACACGCAAGCCTTGTTAACTCAGGCTCATCGGCCAATCTGCTGGCTGTTGCAGCCCTCACGTCTCCCGAATTAAAAGACAGGAGGCTTTTACCAGGAGATGAAGTTATCACCACCGCTGCTGCGTTCCCCACCACCGTGAATCCATTGATCCAGTACGGGCTTATGCCTGTATTCGTTGACATCCATATCCCTACTTACAATGCAGATGTAGACTTACTTGAAGGCGCTATAACGAACAAGACAAAAGCCATAGTGTTGGCCCATACTCTTGGCAATCCTTTTGATGCGCAAAGCGTGGCTGATCTGGCCAAGAAAAGAAACTTATGGCTTATTGAGGACTGCTGTGATGCTCTAGGGTCCACATTTAGGGGAAAGAATGTAGGGACATTTGGGGATTTAGCCACGTTAAGTTTTTACCCAGCACATCATATTACCATGGGTGAAGGTGGCTGTGTACTTACCTCCAAAGCAAACCTAAAGAAGCTCGT
>JALVSJ010000031.1 GCA_027024445.1 Desulfobacterales bacterium | reverse complement strand
GAGTTGTAGATGGTGCTTGTTATCCTTTTGAGGCCAATAAGGGATGGAAGCTAGGCGAGGTAGTTGACTACTGTACAGCGGCTTACTCTGTCGCCTACACTACGACCTTTTTTGTGGTAATGAATAAGGATAAATGGAACTCGCTGCCTGCTGATATCAAGAACATCATAGAAGAGATCAACAAAGAGTGGGCTATCAAGCACGGAGAGGCATGGGATAAGAGCGATATGGCCGGAATCAGGTTCTTCCTCAACCAGGGCAACGAGATCATAGGACTGGACAAGAAGGAGCAGGCTAGATGGAAAAAGGCCGGAGCGCCTGTTATCCAGGAATACGTAAAGGCTATGAACAAGAAAGGCTTTAATGGCAAAGAAATAGTTGGCTACACTGAGAGCGTCCTTAACAGCATGAAGTAGAGGAAGACTTAGACAGGGGCCGGAGGGAGCATCATCCGGCCCCATTTTTGTGAGTGAGACATGAAAGGGTTATGGGGAGTAGTCAATTGGGTGGTCGACAAGCAAAAGGTCATTGGGGCCTGTTGCCTTGTTGGAATGATGGGGCTGACCTGTGTTGACGTGGTGGGCCGATTTTTCCGGCATCCCATTTTCGGGTCAGTGGAATTGGTAGGGTATATGTCAACTCTATCGGTGGCCATGGCTTTGCCTTACACCCAAAAAGTAAAGGGTCACATAGGAGTGGAGATTGTCTTTCGTCTCCTGAAGCCCAAGTTTCAGACACTGCTGGATATCTTTACGAGTGTGTTGAGCTTTCTGCTTTTTTCTATTGTCACATGGAGAATGACAGCCTACGCCTTGGATCTGCATAGATCAGGGGAAGTTTCTATGAACTTGGAATTCCCTGAATATACCATCGTTTATGCAGTGGCCTTTTGTTTCCTAGTATTCGTCCTAATCATCATCTCAGATATTATCGAGAACGCAAAGAAATTGAAAGAATAGCCATGGATGCAACAGTAGTTGGTATTGTCGGTATTGTAATAATGATTATCATCTTCCTCACGAGGATGCCCGTGGCCTATGTCATGGCTCTTGTGGGGTACCTGGGCTTCAGCATCATGGTGTCGTGGAAAGGGGGCCTGGCACTTCTGTCGCGCAATGTGTATGAGGTCTTCTCTTCCTATGGCTTAACCACCATCCCTCTTTTCGTACTGATGGGTCAATTGGCCTTTAATAGCGGTATTAGTCGCAGGCTCTATGATGCGGCTTATAAATACCTGGGTAGCGTGCGCGGTGGCCTGGCCATGGCAACGGTGTCAGCCTGCACAGCCTTTGGTGCTGTTTGCGGTTCCTCTCCTGCCACGGCTGCCACAATGGCCACTGTTGGGCTGCCCGAGATGAAAAGATACAATTACGCAGATGAATTGGCCACAGGCGCGGTAGCCTCAGGCGGTGGCCTGGGCATGATCATGCCTCCCAGCATTGTACTTATCGTCTACGGCATTCTCACAGAGCAGTCCATAGGGAAGCTTTTTGTAGCAGGGATTGTGCCAGCTATCCTGGTGACCATCTTATTCATAATATCGATTTATATCAGGTGCCGGAAAAACCCCGAGCAAGGACCTCCTGGGGAGAAGTTTTCATGGTCTGAAAGATTGAGGGCCTTGTGGTATATGAGTGAGACCCTCGCCGTTTTTGTTCTCGTTATAGGGGGGCTTTTTTTTGGGATATTTACTCCTACGGAAGCAGCAGCAGTAGGGGCGTTTGGTGTTCTTGCCCTGTCTGTCCTGAGAAAACAGTTAACATGGCAAGGATTCGTGAAGTCCCTATACGAGACTTTGAGGACATCGTGCATGGTTATGATGCTTATTGCCGGGGCGGTTATCTTTGGGAAGTTTTTGGCGGTCACCCGGATTCCTTTTAACATTGCCACATGGGTGGGGGGGTTTGAGTTGCCTCGGTATATGATAATGGGCATCATCGTCTTTATTTACTTTCTAGGCGGGTGCTTTATGGACGCTCTGGCCTTTGTTATGCTGACTGTACCGGTATTTTTCCCGTTGGTGAACAGCCTTGGCTATGATCCCATATGGTTTGGCATCATAATAGTGATGGTGACGGAAATGGGTGTCATAACCCCTCCAGTGGGTATCAATGTATATGTGGTCTTTGGCGTCGCGCGGAGCGTAATAGGTGAAATCCCTCTTGAGACAATTTTTAAGGGTATATTCCCTTTTCTGCTCGCAGTTATTGCCGGCGTAATCATTCTGATCGCATTTCCGCAACTGATTCTCTTCCTGCCCAATCTTATGTATTAGCACGGGGTTCTTGGCAAGCAAACTGCTGAAATGGATGTGGCAACGACCCATATATCGTGGCCACACTCCTTTGGCCCCGGTCCAGGGCAGGGGCAAGATCCCTGTCGTGGGGCATGATAGACATTTTCGACTTGACATTCCTAATTTTTGGCTGCTATAGAAAACTCTAGTTTTCTATAGAAATCACATACAATTGTAGGAAGATTGTGGAATTTAAGCGAGTTCCTGCCTTAGATAAATGCTTCAGGATTCTGGATCTGGCTGCAAGATCCAATAGCGGTATTGGGATAAGCGAGGCCGCAAGGGCCCTAGGTTACAATAAAAGCACGGTTTTCAACATCGTTCATACACTTGCCTCTTTGGGGATCCTGGCCAATTCAAACAACGGAAAATTCATGCTTGGCCCCCGTCTATATACTCTTGGCAAACGTGCTTCGGACAACTTTAACTTGGTTGATGTCGCTCATCCGTGGCTGGAAAGTGTCACGGAGAAGACAAGGCTTTCCTCATTCCTAGGCGTAAAGGCAGGAGATAGAGTTACCATAATCGACAAAGTGGACTCGCCTGTGGACATAAAGGTTTCCTCTGAAGTGGGCATGCGCATACCTCTTCTTGCAGGTGCTACTGGCAAGGTCTTCTTGGCGCAGATGCCAGATGAGAAGGTGGTAGAGATCCTGGGACAAAAAGAGCTGAGAGCTTATACACCAAGGTCCTGCACCGACCCTGCCAAATATTTCGAGGCAGTAAAGGAGGCGCGCGAAAAGGGCTTTGCCGTTGACGATGAGGAGTACATTGAAGGAATAAGGGCCATAGCAGTTCCTTTGCGGACACATCACACTGGCGCCCTGTCAGCCATATGGGTGGTGGGGTTGAGCAGTCAGATAAAAGATGGTGACATTGGCAAGATTGCTGAATTGTTGGCCGAAGCGGCCAGGAATATAGAGGAGCGTATGGGCGTTTTCGAATGAACATTCAGGAAAAGGGAGAGTTGAATATGTTACTGCCACAATTTGAGTATCATGAACCCGGGACATTGTCCGAGGCCTGTGAGTTCATGGCCGAATTTTCAGGTAAAGCCAAGGCCTTGGCCGGTGGCACTGACCTAATTGTGAACATGAAGAAAAAACTTCTGCGGCCGGAGCACCTCGTATGCGTGGACAGGGTGGATGAGATGAAGGGGATAGCCCTGTCTGATGGTAAAATCAGAATTGGGGCTGCCGAGAAGGTCGCTGACATTGCTGCATCAGGTGACGTGGCAAGGGGACTAAGTGCACTGGCTGTCGGTGCCAACAGTCTTGGATCTCCCCTGATTCGCAACCTTGCCACCATAGGCGGCAACCTTTGCTCGGCCAGACCCGCCGCCGATCTGCCCCCCTCACTTATCGCCTATGGGGCCACGGTAACCCTCAGGAGCAAGGGCGGAGAACGGACGGTTGCGGTGGAAGAAATGTTCACAGGGCCAGGCGAGACCATCATGAAGCCTGAAGAGCTGATCTCCGAAATAGTTGTGCCCATCCCTAGTGGTGCTTATGGTGCCCATTACATAAAGCTAGGTGTCAGGCGAGTCCTTGAGATTTCCATTGTGAATGTAGCTGCATTTGTTCGGTTGGACGATGATGGCTCGCACATTGCTGAAGCTAAAGTAGTTTTGGGTGCAGTTGCCCCAACGCCCATTCGGGCGCCCTCTGCAGAGGAGGTGGTCAAGGGGCAGCAGCCAGACGAAACACTTTTAGCCAAGGCTGGAGAGGCCGCAGCTATGGACGCAAAACCGATCGATGATTTCAGGGCCTCGGCTGAGTATCGAACAGATATGGTTAAAGTGCTTACCAAAAGGGCATTGAGGGCAGCCTATGAAGAGGCAGCAAAGAAATAACACATACCAATGATGGAGAGAGGGCGAATCATGAAAAAGCTTATTTCCCTGACAGTCAACGGGAAGGTTTATGAAGTGGCCGTTAGTCCAAACCAGACTCTCGTGGATTTCCTGCGGAACGAACTGGACCTCATCGGTACCAAGAAGGGCTGCGAGGTCGGAGATTGCGGCTCGTGTACGGTTCTGATGGATGGTAGGCCGGTTAATTCGTGTCTCGTCCTTGCAGTGCAGGCAAACGGGCGCGAAATCCAGACAATTGAAGGGCTGGAAAACCCCGAAGGGCTTCATCCTATACAGAAGGCCTTTGTGGAAAAGGGGGCAATCCAGTGCGGGTTCTGTACTCCTGGCATGATATTAACAGCCAAGAGTTTCCTGGAGAAAAATCCCGCCCCTGACAGGGAAGAGATAAGGAAGGCTATTTCAGGGAACCTGTGCAGGTGCACGGGATACCAGAAAATCGTGGATGCTATTGAGGCCGCATCAGTGGAAATGTCAAGAAAAGAGTAAAAGGGGGCTAAAATGACACAATACAGTGTAATCAACCAAAGGGCACCGCGTCTGGATGCCCCTGATAAGGCTACAGGCAGGGCAAGATACGTGGATGATCTGAAGCTTCCCGGAATGCTCTACGGGGCTATTCTGCACAGCCCACTTCCCCATGCCAAGATATTAAATATCGACACATCCAAGGCAGAGCGACTGCCGGGGGTCAAGGCAGTAATAACCGCGAAAGAAGGAGGCCATATAAAATACGGTGTCAGCCCGGCACGCTATGATGAAACCCTGTTCTGTGTTGATAAGGTAAGATACATTGGTGACGAGGTGGCGGCAGTGGCAGCCGTTGATCTGGCCAGTGCACTGGAGGCCCTGTCTCTCATTAAAGTGGACTACGAGGAGTTGCCGGCAGTCCTGACCATTGAAGAGGCCCTGGCTGAAGGGGCTCCAATACTTCACGAGGAGTTCCCAAGGAACATATGCGCAGAGGTGCATCAGGAATTTGGAGATGTGGAGGCGGCTTTTAAAGAATGTGATCTTATCCGGACAGATAAATTCATCAACAAGCGACAGGAATCAGCCGCTCTTGAGCCCCACGGGTGTGTGGCAGATTATGATCCATGGGGGAATCTTACCCTGTATACTTCGACCCAGACGCCTCACTATGTAATGCGTACTGTGGCTATGGTGTTAGGAATTCCTGTGGGCAAGGTGAGGGTGGTAAAGCCCTATGTGGGAGGAGGCTTTGGTAGTAAAGCTGAGGGGACCCCTGCGGAAATGAGTGCAGCGCTGCTGTCCAAGATCACAGGAAAGCCTGTAAAGATCGTCTACAGCCGGGAAGAGGTATTTTTGCACGGAAGATCCAGGCACCAGTTCATCCACGAGATGACAACAGGGGTGAAAAAGGACGGCACCTTGGTGGCCTTGAAACATTCATGTTATTTGGATGGAGGTGCGTACACGAGCTTTGGTATTGCAACTGTGTATTATGCGGGCTCAATGCTTGGGGGCCCATACAAGCTGCCCAATATGAAATATGATGGCTACAGGGTTTATACAAACAAGCCTGCCTGTGGAGCCCAGAGAGGCCATGGGGCTGTCGCAGCACGTGCCCTTTTCGAGCAGCAGCTCGACATCATTGCTGAAGAGCTGGACATTGATCCAATAGACTTGAGGCTGAAAAATGTTATGAGCCGTGGGGATGTGACCTGTAATGAGCTTAATATGAGCAGCCTGGGAATGAAGGAGTGTATCGAGGCCGTAAAGGATGGCTCAGAGTGGACAAAGAAGAAAGGAAAATTGCCCAAGGGCAAAGGTATCGGAATGGCCTGCGGCTTCTTTGTCTCGGGCGCGGGTTACCCAATATATCGTTCTGATACATACCACTCCACTGCTACCATCAAGCTGAGTGAGGATGGAGGGACAGTTAACCTTTACACGGGCTCTGCAGAGATCGGGCAGGGTTCAGATACGGTCCTGGCCATGATCGCAGCAGAGGCCCTTGGAGTGAGGCTGGAAGATGTAAAGGTCCATTCAGGGGACACGGAGTATGGTGTTGACCTGGGGGCTTACTCCAGCAGGCAGACCTTGATGAGTGGCCATGCGGTAAAAGAGGCTGCGGAGGCAGTAAGGAGACAGGTCATAGAAACTGTTGCCGAGGAGTTGGATCTAGACCCAGAGGACATTGATATTAAGGAAGCAAGGATGATTTTTAAAAGACCAAATGTGGATTTTACTCCAATAAGGCAAAGCTATATAAGGGAGCACAGGGGATGGATGGACCAGCCTGACGAGCCTTACCTCACTTTCAAAGAGGCGGCCAGACTCGCATATCTACGGAAGGGGCTGATTGTGGGTACTGGAAAATACAAACCGCCCAAACTTGGAGGCTCTTTCAAGGGTGCCGCCGTGGGCACGTCTCCTGCTTATGGATGCTCAGCAGAGGTGGTTGAGGTCACGGTGGATACGGAGACGGGCAAGGTCACCATTGATAACATGACCGATGCACATGATTGCGGGTTTGCCATTAACCGTACTTCAGTAGAAGGCCAAATGGAGGGCTCCCTTTCCATGGGTCTTGGCGAGGCCCTTTTTGAAGAGGTCAAGTTCGGCCCCGATGGGAAAATATTGAATCCAAATCTGAGTGAGTATAAGATTCCCACCTCCCTAGACGTCCCTGACATAAAGACAATCATAGTGGAGAGTAACGAGCCAAACGGGCCCTTTGGAGCCAAAGAAGTGGGCGAAGGGGCGATTATGCCCACGATTCCTGCCATACTCAATGCGGTGTACGATGCCACGGGCGCAAGAATACACGAACTCCCGCTGGTGCCCGAAAGGGTGTACATGGCGATCAAAAAGAAAAACAATGAAGGGAAATGACACGCGATTGTAATGTAGAATTGACCTTGGGGATATGCGATGTTAGAGAGCGAATACTGGAACCCATACCTGGAGACCCTTGATCCTGAGAAGATCCGAGCGCTCCAGCTAAAGAAGTTCCAGAGGATCTTCAAATGGGCCTACGAGCACTCGAAGTTCCATCGAGCGCTGTATGACGAGGCTGGCATTGGCCCGGAAGATATCCGCTCTTTTGAAGACATCCGCCACGTCCCTACAGTTGAGAAATCCATGATGCGCGATATCCAGCGCAAGGATCCATTTCCATATGGTGATGCCCTGTGTGTGCCGCTGGAAGAGGTTACCGAATTTCGCCAAACCAGTGGGACGACCGGCCAACCCGTGTATCAGCCTGATACGTGGCAGGACTGGGAATGGTGGGCGGAGTGCTGGGCTTTCATCCTGTGGGCACAGGGATACCGTGAATCTGACAGGGTTTTCATACCTTTTGGCTACAATGTGTTTGTCGCATTCTGGGCTGGTCACTACGCTGCTGAAAAGATCGGCTGCGAGGTCATACCCGGTGGTGTGCTGGATACCAAGGCCAGGATACTGAA
>JALVSJ010000030.1 GCA_027024445.1 Desulfobacterales bacterium | reverse complement strand
GGTTATGGCAATCTAAAACTGACCCAGCTGAGGGGTTAGTGGCAACGGAAAATTGACCCACCTGAAAGCTGCCTCTGGTAACTTGTCAAAGGGAGAACAAGGTTACCGGAGGGGAAAGGAGAATGCTGCAAGTGGGTCAGTACGAGTACATCAGGACAGCACATCGGGTTTATGGCAAAGGCATAAGGCAGATTGCCAGGGAAACAGGTCATTCAAGGAATACTGTAAGGAAAGCACTGAGGGAGCAATACAGTGGATACCGGGAAAGAGCCATTCAGCCCTATCCGGTACTCGGGCCATACCTTGAGGTCATTGACAAGTGGGTGGCCGAGGACAAGGACAAGCCCAAGAAACAACGCCACAGTGCTCGAAGGATATATGCGAGGCTATGCGGGGAGTATGGTTTTACTGGCAGTGAGAGGACTGTGAGGAGATACGTGCGTGAGGCGAAGTTGCGGTTAGGCATTGGTGGCAAAGAGGCTTGTATCCCACTTGACCCTGAGCTGGGTAAGGAGGCGGAGGTAGACTGGGGGCGGTGTTATGCGATTTTAGCAGGAGATCTGACTGAGCTAAGGCTATTTTGCATGCGCTCAAAGGGAAGTGGGAAGCATTTTGTACAGTGTTTTCCATGTGAGAGGCAACAGGCGCTGTTTGAGGGCCACATCCGGGCATTTGGGTTCTTTGGTGGAGTATTTCCTGTTATCATCTATGATAATTTAAGCACAGCGGTACAGAAGCTATTGAGAGGCAGGGAGAGGAAGCTAAGGGAGAGCTTTCTGAGGTTTCAGGCCTACTACAATTTCTGCCCACCCTGCCTGGCCGGCAGACAGGGATTTTGCAATCCCGCTCAGGCCCATGAGAAGGGGGGTGTTGAGGGCCTAGTGGGTTATGCACGGCGTAACTATATGGTACCTATTCCTGAAGCCGACAGCCTGGAGGAGCTGAATCGCTATCTTCTGGAGCAGTGCCAGGGCTATGGACAACACAGGATACCGGGTAAGGACAAGACGGTCAATGAGCTGTATGAACAAGAGAGGCGAGTTCTTCTGGAGCTGCCTGAGGTGGCATTTGTCAACGTTGAGACCTACAATGGAAAGGTAGATAAATATTGCACTGTGGTGGTGGATAGGAACCGCTACTCAGTACCTCAGAGGTATGTGGGGCTTAGGGTGAAAGCAGTGGCCTATGTAGAAAGGGTAGAGATATTCTACGGCAAAGAGAAGATAGCGGCCCATGGCAGGGTATATGGAAAGGGCAAATGGCAACTCAATCCATTTCACTATATGGATTTATTAGTGAGGCGGCCACAGGCCTTTGACTCAGCCCGGCCCATCAAGCAGTGGAGGCAGAGGTGGCCACAGGCCCTGGAGTCGCTATTAAGCCAGTTCAGAGACAAACTGGGCCACAGTAAGGGGACGAAGGAGTTTGTACGTGTTCTTATGCTTTTCAAGGACCATGGTGAGGCAGAAGTGTTTGAGGCAGTGAAGGAGGCAGTGGATGCGGGGGTTAGTTGTAGCGATGCTGTGGAGCAGATACTGGCTAACAGGGAAAGAGGGGGACGGGAGGCTGTGGAGGTCTCATTGAGGGGTTGGCCGGTTTTTCCACCTCCTGATGTATCGGTATATGAGGGGATCGCCTGGCCTGCTGGAAGACAGGGGGGCGGGCTATGAAGGTGGCAGTGATGGCGGAACTGAACTCCAATCTGAAGTTGCTGAAGCTCTCTGGTATGATCTGTGTGCTTGAGAGTCATATCCGTCAAGCCAAGGAGGCTGGGCAGGGTTATGAGGAGTTCTTATTGGGGTTGACAGAAGTTGAGATCATGACCCGTATGGAAAACGGCTGCAAGCGCAGGATCAAACAGGCACGGTTTCCTCTACTGAAGCCACTGGAGACATTTAACTTTGAGGCAGCCCCTGACCTTGATGTCCGTCTAATCAAGGAGCTGTGTGAAGGGCAATACATTAAAGAAGCTCGCAATGTCATATTGCTTGGCCGAAGTGGCACGGGTAAAACACACCTAGCCATTGCCTTGGGCATGGAGGCTTGTCGGCAAGGGGTACGCACGCGCTTTGTCACTGGTTGTGGGCTTGCCAATGAGCTCATTGAGGCACGAGATGAGAAAGTACTCAGCAGGGTGATTAAACGCTATGCTGGCTACGGACTATTGATAATAGACGAGCTTGGCTATGTACCATTTTCCAAGGAGGGAGCTGAGCTTATTTTTCAGGTTCTCGCGGAGCGCCACGAAAGGCGCTCGGTGATAATCACTACAAACCTGGGTTTTGGCGATTGGACTCAGGTCTTTGGTGACCCAACGCTTACAGCAGCGTTGCTCGACAGGGTCACACACAAGGCCAATATCATAAACTGTACTTGGGATAGTTACAGGTTAAGGGAAACTCTCAAAAGGAGGTCTTAGGGGAAAAAATCGTAACCCAATATCCCTGCTCACCCCAAGGGGAGGGGTAGACAC
>JALVSJ010000029.1 GCA_027024445.1 Desulfobacterales bacterium | reverse complement strand
ACAACGTTCATCAACACAGATTCCAACCAGAAGATAATCGGCAAGCATTCCATGTACGACCTTATAAGAGGATTGGTTCCAGAAGGGGCCAAAAAAACGGACGTTTCTAGGGTCCATTACTCAACCCTCCTTTCTTCAAGGATTGAAGAGGTGGCTGATGAGATAGCACAAATACAGGAGCGCTTTAAGTGGCTTCACAGTACGTTTCTGGAATTGGTAAAGGAAGAAGCCAAAAAAAATGTTAAGGATATAATGACGCCTGTTCACCCCATATTAAAAGAGAGTGACACTATTAACCATGGAATATATGTTATATTCAGAGAGGGTATCCGCCAGCCTCTAGTCATGAGAGGAGGCAAAGTTGTAGGGGTATTTACATTAAAGGCCGTGTTCGACGAATTGATGGAATTGGTAGGACCTAGTGTAAATATTGATTGGTAACAATACGCCCATGTGTTTGCATATATGATGGCCCAGGTTAATATAGTACAAGGGAGGCCGTACAATTTCCTGTTATTGTTCAGGAAATAGCTTTTGTATTTCAGGATGCATCCTTAGTGTATTTAGGAACTGCTCAGTCCTTCGAATCAATTGATTCTTCAGGATTCCCATGGCCTCCTTCATTACCCAATATCCTAGGTGGGGATCTTCGTCCAATAGGTTTAGCAACTGCTCGCTTTGAAAGGCTATCACCTCGCACGGTTCGGAACATATCGCTGACGCCCTATAGGAATCTCCCCTAAACAGTGATGACCATCCAAATGAGTAGCCCGGCTTGATAGATTCTATTGATATCATTATGTCTTTTGTGAGCTCCACCTCCAGAAGCACCTTTCCCCTCAATAGCATGTAGAAAAATTCAGCCCTTTGACCTTGGTCGAATATGGTAGACTTTTCGCTGAAAAGCCTTAATTGACCAAGTGGCTGTAATTTCTGCAATAATTCATCTGGAAATTCCTGCAAAAGTGATATCCTTTTTAGTTCTTTCAACCCAACCATGTACTAACCTCTTTTGTGAAATACAAATATTAGAAATATGAACAAGGCAGCCAATCCTATTCCAAGGCCAATGGGAAGTGTTCCTTTCAAAACATCATTGTAAAGTTTTTCTTTCTTAATCTCTAATCTCCCCCCCCTGTAACCCCTCAAAATCCAGATGCTCACCATGGGAATCAATACAATACGTGCTATTCCATCTCTTGAGAATCTGGAAAGGGATCTGGCAATGCCTTGAACGAATATGCTCTCTGCAATTGAGTTTATTGAATTGAATGTGGTATCTACTACTCTATAAAATAGAGTTCCCCCTTTTCTATAAAACCAATCCGTATCCAAAGATATGGTTTCTGTCCGTTTCAGGAGCGGTAGGAACAGGAAAAATACTAGGGCCGAAAACATTAGCAACTGTAATTGAGATACCACATGTCCCATGGTATATGCCTGGTATTCAACAGCATAGGGCAATATATTGTACAGGGGCTTTGGATATACGCCAAGAAACAAGCATAAAAACGACATGAACGCCATTGCCAAAAGCATTGATTTGTTAGTCTCCCCAGGCCTCAAACCCTTATCTTTTGCAAAGAAAACAAAATATGGGAACTTTATCCCAGCGTGAAGGAATACGCCAGCAGAGGCTACTTCCAAAACAAGCCAGACCCACACCAAATGCTGGTGTACCGAACCCTGGATAATCAGGGATTTACTAGTAAAACCGCTTGTCCCGGGAAATGCCGAAATGGCGAGGGCCCCGATTCCTCCAAATATCAATGTCAGGGGCATGGTTTTATACAATCCACCCAAATCAGTACACTTACTCTTACCTGTCATATAAAGCACCGATCCTGCTGACATCCATAAGAGTGACTTATAGATTATATGACAAAACGCATGGGCCACACTCCCATTGATTGACATGGCAGTGCCTATTCCTACACCAGTCACCATAAAACCCACCTGGTTGATTATACTGTAAGCAAGTATACGGCGCATATCATTTTCAAGTAGAGCATATATAATACCATATATGGTCATTATGCAGCCCACAACAATTAATATTTCCCAACCAGGAAAACCCCTGATAAGGGTGTACACGGCAGTCTTGGTGGTATATGCGCTTAGTATTACACCGCCGGTCACCGTGGCTTCGGGATAGGCATCCGGTAACCAGGCAGAAAGGGGAGGAGCTGCGGCATTTACCAGAAAACCTAGAAGAATCAAGTAGGTGCCAGGGTTGTGCTGGGTCATGGCATTAAAACTGGTGGAACCTGTTATTGAAATATGTATTACTATCCCTGCAAGTAGACAAAGTCCTCCCGCTATGTGTACCAATATGTATCTAAATCCAGCCTGCCTGGCCTTATCAGTTTCTCTGGCAAGGATGAGGAATGTGGAGGCGACAGCCATGCCCTCCCAAAAAAGATAAAGGGTTACTAGATCCCCAGCAAACACAACAACCAGTGCACATCCCATA
>JALVSJ010000028.1 GCA_027024445.1 Desulfobacterales bacterium | reverse complement strand
ACATTCCTATCATGAGAAATTCGCCATGGGCAAAGTTCACTATGTCCATGACGCCGAAGATAATAGTCAGCCCGAGAGCCACCAGGGCCAAAACCATCCCTATGAGGATTCCTGCAACTATGGAGCTGATGAGGATATCCATAGATCACCACAAACCTAATAATATAAAACCACCCCTGCCTTTGAATAAACAGCCCAAGGCAGGGGTGGTGGGGACGTCATTAATATCCAGGGAATGGGAAGATCATGTCGGCCGATGACACGTCAAAAGGATAAACAATCTCCAGGCCAACAGAGCCATCCTTCTGCTTCTGGTACTGACCAATCAGCCCTGAGCCCAGGGTATTTTGCCCAATCTCATCGCCAGAGGTGGAAAACTTGATCCCTTTCCATGGCACCACCAACTCTTTGCCGGGGATATAGATACTATTTGCAGCCCGCTGGATATCAGCAGGTTTTGTGGATCCGGCCTTTTCCAGGACATGGACCCAGGTCTGCAATCCTGTGAAGGCCCTGGCCGAGGCGCCGCCCAGGTCATTACCTGTTTTTGTTTTGTACATGGCGTTTACCAATCCAGCCAGTTTCTTGATTTCCACCACCTTGGGGAGGAATACCGTCCTGGTGAGGATGCCTATGATATCATCACCCAGGGTCTTTCGGAATTCCGGTTTTTCAAAACCCGCATCCTGTCCCCAGATTATCTTTGGGTGGGCCCTCTGTGCCTTGAGTGTCTTGACCATCAAGATGGCATCAGAGGTGTAAGAGGCGAACAGCATAACATCTGGCCTTGCTGCCTTGAGGGAACGCACCTCACTTGAAAGGTCCGTGGATTTTGCAGCATAAAGCAGGGACTTCCTCAGCCTGAATCCATACTGCTTTGCAAACTGGGCGATAAGTTGTGAAACGTGAGATCCCCACTCTGTCTTTTCACACGCCGAAGCGATGTTCATAATCTCCTTCTTGGGCACTGCCTTCACACCCCTGACCTTGCCCTCAGTAAGACCTTTAAGCAACTCAAACAGGTCTTTTGTGAACCATTTGTCATGGGGCGTGGTACGCCAGAACCACTTGAAGCCGCGCTTGGTGAGAGCCGGTGACGTGGACGACCCATTGATCATGGGAACCCCGTACTGTTCGCATACGGCTGAAACGGTTTTGGTTACCGAACTGAAATAGCACCCCAAAATCCCGTCCACCTTGTCATCGAGGATCAACTTCTTCGCCAGGTCAGCACCCAGGGTGGGATTGCCCTCATGGTCCTTAAAGATGAGTTTGATCTTGGCTCCTCCCAGGCTCTGGATGCCGGCGTGTTGCGCCATGGTCATGGGAAGATTGGGATAGACGTTATTTGCGATATCTGCTGCAAGCTCTGCCCCTGCCCTGAGTTCGCGTCCCGCAGCAGCCGCACCACCTGTTAGCGGATAGATCACACCAATCTTGATCTCCCTTACGGCCAAGGCTCCACCGGGTAGGAGTAGACCAAAGACGGCCACCAATCCAAGGAAAACCACCAGTAACTTTGCCTTTGCCCTCATATTTCCCTCCTTCTCATAAAATAATCACCAATCCCCTTTCAAAGACATCCGGGGTACCCAGCCCTCGACAAAAGGTGTCTGTCTTATTCGACTTTCTCCACAGGATCACACTGAACCCAAGATCGAGTAAGACCGATTTTTATTGTGGACAAGAAATATACACTAAATATATTTTATGTCAAGAATTCATTGACGCATCCCCTCTGCTTGGTATAGCATCCCAAATAACACGACCGGGAAAGGAACGAGCTTAAGACCTATGGCTACACGTCAGCCATTGGCCGTTCAGGCCTATGAAATCATTCACGAAAAAATCATTACTATGGCCATCAAGCCCGGTGAGCATGTGGATGAGAAGGCCCTGGTGGAGGAACTGGGCATTGGCCGCACACCCATAAGAGAAGCCCTGTTGAGACTGGCCTCGGATCGCCTCGTGGAATCCAGGCCCAACAAGGGCTTTGTGGTAAAACCCCTGACGCTCCAGGACGTAAAGGCCATGTTTGAGGCCTTGAACATACTGGAGATAGGAGCTTGCACCCTGACGCTCAATCAGGATGTGAGAGGGTGCATCAATGTAATGAAAGATGCCCAAAGACTTGTTAAACAATCGATTGAGAAAAACGACGTGATTGGTTTGGTAAAATCCAATCATTCCTTCCACATGCATTTCGCCCGATGCAGCGGAAACGAGTACATTGTAGGAGCCCTCAATGAAGTCAGAAATGAGGTCAACCGCCTCGCCTATCTCTCATTCGCGGGGGTTCGGGATCTGAGCCGTGACCTGAAGAATCACTACAGGACTGTAATAAGAGAGCATGAGCTGATTATTAAACACCTCGAGCAGAGAAACCTGAAGGACCTCAAAGACACTGTAAGGACCCACATCAGGACTTTCCAAAAGAGGATCTTAAATTACCTGGCCTCATGATGCACGCCGGGATTGCCTTGCTTT
>JALVSJ010000027.1 GCA_027024445.1 Desulfobacterales bacterium | reverse complement strand
CTTTCATGAACCTCTCCAGTCCCCACTGCCTTATCTGAGGAATCGCCCTCAATATGACCTTCTTGCCAATGGTCATGGGAAAGTTATCGATGAACTCGCAGGGCCAATCATCGCACTCATGGCACGTGGCATAACCTTTCTTTGTGATGCAATCTCGGATCTCACATAGTTCGCAATACTTGAACAGATTGTCCGACATGCACCCGGTGCACTTGATGTCCTCGACGGTTAAATCCTCACTGCCAGGAAGCGTTCCTTTCCCTGGAATGCCACCTTTGTAAAGGTTCACCAGCCGTTCCTTGAACTTTGTGTTATTGTCACGATCTGCGATGTATATCGCACACACCCCACAATAAAGGCCACAGGGACCCATCAAGGCTCGATCAGTTTCCATAAGTTAACCTCCTTTCCTGTGCCGGTTGTGTAGCTACAATATAGCTGTCATATAGCTATAAATCTTGGTGGGTGTCAAGGGATCTTTTTCAAAATAGACTTGTCAAGTTTCTCAAAAATCCCTTCTTGCCATAGGTGTCCAAAATCGGTATAGGTTCACGAAGGCAACCTAATAATTTCAATAGCTTATGGGTCCAGAGTCACGGTTTATAAAGTTGGGTTTCCTATTTGAGTCTATCTTGGCAGGAAAACGCCTGTCTGCCATTGTCAAAAACCGATTTTGGACGCGCTTGCCTTCTTGCCAAAATTGAAGAAAATGTATTGTGCTCTTCCTTGATGTTGTTTCGGGGCGAATTTTGGGAGCCTCAGGTCTCAGAGGGGATCCCATGCATTTAACTCTGTCCCATCAGGCAATACAAAAACCTCTTGCCTGATCCCAAGCCGACTGAGGGCAAAATCGTATTTCACGGGATCATCAGGACATATCGCCCTGAAGTTCTCGGTAATTTCAACGGCGCATTTGCCGTCTGCGCTCTTGCGGTAGGTCATTCCGAGGCGAGAGCATATTCGGTACATGTGTGTGTCAAGAGGGACGACCAGCAAAGAGGGAGAAATATCCTCCCAGGACCCTGGGTCTACCGAGTCTTTTCGGATCATCCACCTGAGGAACAGGTGCAGCCTCTTACAGGCGCTCCCTTTTTCAGGCAGAGGAAGTAGGCTGTGGTAGGAAAAATTGCCATTGCGTAGTTGTCGTACAAAAGGGACAAGGGCGGGGATTACCGATGTGTGCTCCCTTCTCAGGTACTTGCGGAAACACTCATACAGGGTACCATATTCTTCCAGGATATTTTTTATGCCTTTTAGTAATCCTACAAGTTCCTCTGCTGTGGTGAAACGATGTTTAAAACTTCTGAATGAAGACGCCAAGTCCGATCCATCGGTGTCCAGAATGAACTGCCTGGGCGAGGCACCCATTGGTCCGATAACCGATTGGACGGAGGCCAGTATTTGCTGAACTCTGCCGTAGGCCAGAGATGAGGCAATGAGCCCTACCACCTCCTGGTCAAGAGGATCGCTGTACTTAAGGACAAATTCAAGGGGGTCAGGATGAATCCATTTCGGGTGGTTGTACTTCTTATAGAGTAATTCAAGCCAGGGCTTATCGGCTTTCAATTGTCATTGCTCCCAGTGAATGCAATCTCCAGGACAAATAGAGATTGCCTTTTCAACGTCTTTGACAGGATACGAGGGAAGTTCACTCACATCAACCAAATAGGTATCGGGATTGCGGAAGAACACGGTCGGGCAAAGTTCAATGCATGATTCACAATCCGTGCAACAACGGTGGTCAATGGCAGGTTTTCTTTTCAAAGGCAACTCTCCTCTCTTTATGTTCTTTCTTTCTTGCCACTTGAGGTACTCGCCACGGGTGATGAATGGCCCCAAGGAGCAAGCTTCCCCGGAGAGGCCTTTCCCCCTGCACTGGAGGCACCTCACCTTGGCACAGTGCTGACATTCAATGCAATCAGGGCACTTGGAATGGCTCCGGGCAGTCACGATACAGCCCCTTCTTCATAAGGTGCCAGCAAAATTTCAAAGGTAGTACCTACACCTTCCTGACTCTCAACCTTCAGGGCACTCCCAGGGTGTTCATCAATTATCCTTTTGGTCACACAGAGTCCCAGGCCCGAGCCGTATGATTTGGTGGTAAAAAAGGGCGTGAATATCTTGGGAAGATCCTCCTTGGGAATACCGGGGCCATTATCGGTAATACGAATTCTGATCTGCTTATCCGCTGATTTCAATTCCACGTGTATGTGACCGTTATGGTCCACTGCCTCCACGGCGTTTTTCACAAGATTGATAAGTACCTGCTTTAGCCTGGCCTGGTCTGCAAGTGCAGGAGAAACATCCTCATCAAAATCTGTGGTAATTCGAATACCTCTCTTTTCGCAATCTGGCTTTATCATTGTTATCGTTTCTTTGAGCAGCTTCACAACATCCACTGACTCAAGGTCCAGCTTCCGGGGCAGGTAATACTCGCCAAGATCGCTTAGAAGGTCCTCAAGTCTCTTCACTTCCGAGACTATTATACCCAACTTCTTGGCGG